>JANMFT010000061.1:0-4052 GCA_031374255.1 Limoniibacter sp.
CAAATGCCAAAGCAATTGCGCTTCTCCAAGCGGGGCTCATTGAACGAGAAAGCAATATTGCAATCATCGGCCCCGGCGACGCGGTGTAGGCAAACACTGCCAGTATGTACAGCGCAAATACTGAATAATCCAATTGGACCCCCAAGCCCGACAAGGGGGAAGCCGGTTTCAACACGCGGCGGCCCTGCGAGCAATCAGGTGACCGACCTAATCCAAGCAGCGTTATTTCAGCGTCGTTTTAACGTGAATTACATCTTGGCCAATTTAACGAAGGCTAAAAGCGGGGCAAAGGTTTGAAAAATTCCAAACCGTTACTCCCGTTTTTGTTTTGTCGGATGATGCTAAACCGCTTCAAATCCCATCAAGTCAGCAAATGCTTAATGGCTCATGCGCTCAATGGTTGCGCCGCAGAGTGACAGTTTTTCTTCGAGTTTTTCAAAGCCACGATCAAGATGATACACACGGCTGATCGTGGTTTCGCCTTCGGCGGCAAGACCTGCAATCACCAGACTGGCGGATGCGCGCAAATCGGTTGCCATCACCGGTGCGCCTTTAAGGCGCTCAACGCCTTCAATGGTTGCGGTTTGGCCGGATAGCGTAATGCGCGCGCCAAGGCGGGCCAATTCCTGCACATGCATGAAACGGTTTTCAAAAATGGTTTCGGTGATATGCGATTTGCCGGAGGCTTTAGTCATCAACGCCATAAATTGCGCTTGCAGGTCTGTCGGGAAGCCGGGGAACGGCTCGGTGGTGACTGACACCGGCTTGATGCCATTGCCGTTGCGATAAACGCGAAGGCCGTCTTCAACCGTGGTGACTTCAGTGCCCGCCTCGCGCAGCATATCGAGCGCGTTGCTTAACAGTGACTCGTCCGCACCAACCAAAGTGACATCACCGCCTGTCATGGCAACGGCCATGGCATAGGTGCCGGTTTCAATGCGGTCTGGCAGCACGGTGAAGCGCGCGCCGGAGAGCGACGTTACGCCTTGGATGCGGATTGTTGAAGTTCCTGCACCGGTTATCTTCGCGCCCATGGCGTTCATGCAAGCTGCAAGATTGGCAACTTCCGGCTCCATCGCGGCGTTTTCAAGCACGGTTTCGCCCCTAGCTAAAACTGCTGCCATCATCAAAACGTGGGTGGCGCCAACTGATACTTTCGGGAACACATAGCGTGCGCCGGTGAGGCCTTTGGGGGCCCGGGCATCGACATAGCCCATATCAATGTCGATTTCTGCGCCAAGTGCACGAAGGCCATCAATGAATAAATCGACCGGCCGTGTGCCAATGGCACAGCCACCCGGCAGTGACACGCGGGCAACACCCATACGGGCAAGGAGCGGGCCGATCACCCAGAAGCTGGCACGCATTTTGGATACCAATTCATAGGGTGCGGTGGTATCGACAATATTTCGCGCGGTAAAATGCACGGTGCGCGAATAGCCGGTGGATTGGCTGGCGCGACGGCCTGTCACGGAATAATCAACGCCCTGGTTGCCAAGAATGCGCAACAATTGTTCAACGTCGGCCAAATGCGGCACATTATCCAGCGTCAGCGTATCATCTGTCATCAAGGATGCGATCATCAATGGCAGGGCCGCGTTTTTTGCGCCAGAAATCGGGATACGGCCGTTAAGCGGGTTGCCGCCAATAATACGAATGCTGTCCATTAAATGCTCCGGATGCGCTTGCGTCAGCGCGCCATAGTCTGGTTGCAGCTCCCGTAACGCAACAACGCGGCGAACTCAAGTTTAAGGTGCTGTTAACCTAACCAACCGGATTTTTACCGGTGTTTGTGGCCGTCGACCCTGCCTTTTTATGAGCGTCGACACGCGACTCAGCTGCCTTTTGGCGCGTTTGTTGTTTGCGTTTTGCGAGGTTCTCGCGCAATTTTTCAGCGCGGATTTTTGCGTTGCGTTCGCTAAGTTCTTGTTTGGATTGAGCCATGACGAGAAGAATAGTCGTCCCCATCAAAGGGTGCAAGCGACTGGTTTAAATCCCTTGCGCGGCATTTGGCTTTGTGGCAATGCACCACTAATCCTGAGAATGTCATAGACCGACTTGGGCGTAATGCTGCGGTAGCTCAGTGGTAGAGCACACCATTGGTAATGGTGAGGTCGAGAGTTCAATCCTCTCTCGCAGCACCATAATTATCTCAATAAAATCAATAGTTTACGGTAATTATGGCGAAAAGTTTCGACGCAGTTCGATGCAGAACATTGCAGAACGATGCAGGAACATGCAGAAAACACGCTGAAAGATTGGCACAAAATTGACACAGGCAAAAACACGGTTTGTTCTGATGAAAAGCACACTTCATTTTTTTGCGCTTCTAGAAGATTAAGAAAATGAAGTGCGATAAAAAAACGGCCGCGCGTGACGGCCGTTATGGTAAGGCGATATTTTCAGGGGAATGCGAAAATGAAGCGTGGTTTGATCGTTTTGAGTTTGGTTCTGTTGACCGGTTGCCAATCTGGTTTTTGGTATGACTATCAATCGGGATTACGTGGCGATGCAAATCCAGCGCTTTTGGCAAGGCTCAATCGCTCTCGGACGATTTGCAATGGTGAAGTGGCTAAAGTGCCTATGGCTTCAGGGATTGGCGGCGACCGCATATTTAATGCTTGTATGGTGCAACAAGGCTTTGAGGTGCGCAACTAAGCATCACCCTGCCCTCTTTACCATGTCGCCAATGTCATTACTGCGATCGGCAAACTCGCTTGCTGCCTTCAGTATTTCAGGGTGCGTTTCGCTCAAATAGATATAAAAGCTGTCATTACGTCGTAAAGATTTTTCGTATCGCTTTATCAACGCATCAAGTCTTTCGATTTCAGCGGCAGTATTTGGATGATGATTCAAAACAGGCTCATGGCCAACGCCCACCAGTCGAGTTGTGGTTGTCAACCTAAACTGGCGCAACAACATAATTGTGAATGTTACAGCGTCGAGCGTTTCTTTGGATTTATAGCCTGCTACTTTGAAGAAGTTTCCGCACCCACCTATCCGCGCTTCTACATGTTCAGCGTCGAAAGGCCCAAATCCAAATCACTTGCAATCTGTCTGATCGTCCGACTGCTGAAATTATGCAATCATAAGTCCGTCCACTTTTCCCCGCGCAAGTCCAGGAAGTGTTGCTATTCTATATTTGTCACCCAGTCAGGCAACAGCCAAACTGAAAATCATTTGCCACTTGCATACGCATTCACACCGTGCAAATTTCAGTAAACCCGATGTTAACCGGAGCTGCCATGACCCCCGCCGATCCAGACAAAGAACCTGTCGCGATTGTGTCCACGCGTACCAAAACCAATCCGGTGATGCAGGTTGAGCGCCATGATTTTGTCGATCTTGTGCCGACCGCCCGTGCCCGTGCTCACCCGATGCAGGGCTTTGATGATATTTACACCGACATTGTCGACTATATCGTCCGCTGTACCCACCGGATTTGGGATGAGCGTGATGTCGGGCTAATTTACACCCATTACACCCATAATTGCGTGCTCTATTCAACCAACGGCACGCTTTACACGCGTGAAGAGGTGGTGCGCGACACCATCCAACGGCTGGTCAGCTTGCCCGAGCGGCGCGGCATGGCCACCCATGTGATTTGGAATGGTGACGACCAAAAAGGGTTTTATACGTCTCACCTTGTCACCGGCACCGGACGTCATACGCAGCACGGCCATTATGGCCCGCCAACGGGGCGCACTTTTACCTCGCGCACGGTTGCCGACTGTATGATTTTTGAAAACAAAATCTATCGCGAGTGGATCGCGTCAGACCAAATGGTTGTTTTGAAACAACTGGGCCTTGATGTGCAGGCTTATGCCACGCGCATGGCGCAGACCTATTTCGATAAGGGTCTGCTCTCCATTGATATCGGCGAAAACCGCCGCATGATCGGGCAATATCCACCCGAAGCCAAAGCCGATCTTTCAATTGCTAATACCGATCTTGAGCGTGACACGCTGAACTGGCTGCACGAAGTTTATAACAAACGCATGTTCGGCAAAATCAAAGATGTCTATGCGCCAACCGTGCAATATCACGGCCCG
>JANMFT010000063.1:0-5287 GCA_031374255.1 Limoniibacter sp.
ATTCCGAACCGAAAGGTACGTTCCCACGTGTTACTCACCCGTCTGCCACTCCCCTTGCGGGGCGTTCGACTTGCATGTGTTAAGCCTGCCGCCAGCGTTCGTTCTGAGCCAGGATCAAACTCTCAAGTTGAGACATTTAAAATTGGCAATTTATGCTGGTCACGCTTATTTTGAATTGACGAGAACTCTAATCATTCATGACCTAAGTCACAAACGTTGGTTCTGTCTGAAACGTGGCCAAATGCCATGTCTTTTGCGATTTTTACCGGCCAGACGAATAAACATCTAACTTTCGAAATCAGCGGAACATGCCGTCCACGTTTCTCTTTCTTCACAATCTTCAATTTTCAAACAACAGACACATGCTCCAAATGGAAACAGTATCGCGGGTTAGGGCTTTCGCCTGTCGCCCTTAGAGTGTCGCTATTGCGGCTCTCTTGAAGTTTCGTGAGGGCGAATTCTTTGCGCCAGCGGCGCGCCGCCCTCGTTCGATGGCCGGTTTATAGGCGTGACCCATGCGAACTGTCAACAAACTAATTTCACTTTTTTCAATTTTTTTTTTAACTATCCGCATCATGCAAAAAATGTCTGTTTTTCAGCACTTTACGCACGAAAATGACGTTTTTTAATCGTGTCACAGCTCCGCCACAAAACATTTCTAGCTAAACCATGCCGTTTGCAGCCTTTATCAGCCCCGACAGCAGCTGCGCGGCAATATGAATTGACAGAAATTTTGCTACTGCGCAAAGTGGCACCGCTTAAAATAGTTCCAAATATACTCTCTTAACGGACTTCTATGTGACAATCGCCCCCGATCCCCGCTTGCTGCTTGGACGCGCCCAACCTTTGTCGGTTGAGGGTACACGGCCATCTCTTGACCGACGTGCGGTCTCAAAGCGCTGGCTTGCCGGCACATTTCTCACAGCCGCGGCCGCATGCGGCCTTATGAGTGCGGCTTTTCTGATTGCTCTTGACGGTAGCCAACGTCTTCTCACACCGCCGGAAATGATGGAGCAGTCCGATTTAGCCCCGCGTATCAGCAATGGCGGCCCAACCAAAGAGGATCGCGTTTACGATCCTGTTGTTTCTGCCGGCACTCCGGAGCGCCGCCTTTTAGAAGTTCCAACCATTATTGAGGATGGAGACCGCCGCGTTATTAAAAACGTTGAACTCGCGCATGTTCGCATACCGCTTGGCCTCAGTTACGCTTCCGATAAAAATTATCCGGCTTTTGATCCTCTGGCTGTCTTTGCTGATAGCGGCGATGTGAACATTGAGGCACCTGGACAGTTCTACGGTGCAAACATTGAAAGTGATGTCGCGCTGCGCACAAAACCTTTCAGCGACGATAATTTGGTTTTCGATCAGGCAACAGAACTCAATGATGAAGAAGTTGAGGCCGTTGTTCGAGAGCAAAGCCCGCATTTGACAGCTGGCGAGGTTCAAATTGCTGCGCTTACATATGTTGATCCAACACGGTTTGGCACAGGTGACGTTGAAGCCAACGCCATTGCTGCTATCAATGTTAAAATCACCACCGAAAATGTGAGCAGCGCTGCCGCCGCCGATGATGCCGGAGGCCAGTTCAAAGAAATACTGATTGATGTGAAATCCGCCAAGCCACTCGGTCAGGCCATGCTGGAAGCCGGCATTCAAGGTGACAGTGCCAAAAACAGCGCTGAGGCATTGGCTACCCTGCTTCAAGGCGACAAACTTAAAGAAGGTCAAAAACTACGAATTTCCGGCTTCATCAGTGATGATGCAACCGATGTCCGGCGAGTATCACTTTATAACGGTGTTACTCACGTTGCATCCATCGCACTGGATGATAACAGGCAATATGTTCCGGCAGATGAGCCCGAAACTGTAGCCATGACCTTAGATAATGAAGTTGAACCGGTGCGCACGCGCGTTTCATCCGGTAAATTGCCATCTGTCTATGACGCCATTTACCGCGCTTCTTATGCTTACGGCCTGTCTGATGTGATGGCGAAAAAATTAATCCAATTATTGGCGGCTGATTTGGATTTACGCAGCCCCGTTGGATCGCGCGATAAAATTGAACTTCTGTTTTCCAACCCTGACGGCACCAAGGGGAGCACTGATGAGTCGGTTGTGCTTATGGCCTCAACCAATTTTGGCGGCGAAGCCCGTAAATATTACCGGTTTGAAAGCGAAGACAGCACGGTAGACTTTTATGATTCTGACGGCAAAAGCGCCAAGCAGTTTTTATTGCGCAACCCGGTGCCCAATGGCACATTCCGCTCAGGTTTTGGCATGCGGCGGCATCCGATATTAGGATATGTGCGTCTGCATGCCGGCACCGACTGGGCTGCCCCGCGCGGAACGCCGATCATTGCATCCGGAAATGGAACTGTTGAAAAAGCCGGTTGGTCAGGCGCTTATGGCAACCAGACCATCATCAAACACGCCAATGGGTACGAGTCCTCTTATTCACATCAAACTTCAATCGCCCGCGGTGTGGTGCCCGGCGCCAAGGTGCGCCAAGGCCAAGTCATCGGAACAGTCGGCTCAACCGGTCTCTCCACCGGCCCGCATTTGCACTATGAGTTGATCGTTAATGGCACAAAAGTGGATTCCATGCGGGTACGCCTGCCCGGCGGAAAATCTCTGGCGGGAGGTGAACTTAGAAAATTTGAAGCCGCCCGCGACGATATTGAACGGCTATTGGCCAATGAAAATAAGGCCGTGGCCGCGCTTTAGACGTCTTAATCAACGGCGTTTTAGTCAATGCTTTTATTACCAAATCCAATACTATCATTCTTCATGACGACATGGTTAGTGATTGTTACCACTGTAAGGCCTATTATAACGCCCGCAATAACATCAACAAAGTAATGTCCACCCACCACCGGCGTTGCCAGTATCAATATGATATTAAACGGAACAAGTACCCAACGTATTATTGGTATTTGCCAAAATAACCATGCCAGCAAAACACCACCGCACGCATGAAAACTTGGAAACGATATTAAGCCGAACAAATTAGAAAATGGGTCAAACGGTTGGCCTGCTCTGATGATATCGAGTTGGGAAATATGACCATAACCAGCCTCCAATGGAATCGCCCGAGACATCTCCTCAACAATTCCGTAATAATGGAATACTGCATAAGCCGGTAAAAAAGCAGAAATAAAACACACAATAACAGCAGAGCTTGCAAAAGAAATGATAAATATTTGATATTCTTTGAATCTTAAAAATAAAATTGCAATGTAAGCGGAAGCAATGATTTGATAGTCGAGAAAACGATAGCAATTTATGAAAAGGAACTTGATGATATCTGATGACAAAACGAAATTCTTATATGTCGTCCAATCTAATTTTAATAATTTATCTAGTTGGTCTAATTCGCGATCCACTAGCGGAAAATTCAGTCTCATTGAAAAGTATGATAATAATATACATGAAACAGATAAAGCTATTATTTGAGAAAAACCGGAATATAAATTAGCAATAATTGGGTATTTATTTTGTATTATGTCCATTGATGAAATATATTGACTTACAACAAGTCCCAAAATTATTTGAATAATAAACTTAAAGTCTATGGCGTATTCCGCATAGTAGAACAGCGGAATGATCGAAAAAGTTATGATGTATGAAAAAGCATAGATGCGTTTTCGACGTTGGATAACACCCTGCGCAACACCAATTTCAGCGGCCCGCGTGAAATACGCTGACAAAATTGTTAAAATCGGGGAATTAGTTCCTAGATTCTGCACATAGGCCATACTTATACCACCCAAATTATAAGGCGGCTCCATATGAGATCTACAACACGCCTGCTAACGTGCTAACCATATAATGTTGAACAATTTTCTAACTTGTCCGACAGTTGATTAAACCGCTTTTGCCAATCTTAGTGTAAAGATACGGTACGCGATGTGGCCGTCCCCGAAGGCTGGTTCGAAGATAAAACCGCACCATCGCGCCCGACAATAATCAGCCGGTCGGATCCTGCAGTCACTTTAACCTCTGAACCATCGCGAATATCACCGCTAATCAGTTTTTCTGCCAGTGGGTCTTGCAGTTCCCGCTGGATCACACGTTTTAATGGCCGTGCGCCATAAGCCGGATCATAACCGCGTGCCGCCAGCCAACTGACTGCCTCATCATCCAGCGTGATGCCGATTTTACGTTCTTCAAGCAATTTCTGCAGGCGGGCAATCTGGATGTGAACAATCTGGCCCATGTCTTCGCGCCGAAGCCGGTCAAACAATACAATTTCATCAACGCGGTTTAAAAATTCTGGCCGGAATGAAGCCCGCACCACTGCCATTACCTGTTCGCGAACAGAACTAACTTCTTCACCATCGGCAAGCGCAACCAAAAACTCTGCACCCAGATTGGAGGTGAGAATGATAATTGTATTCCTAAAATCCACCGTGCGGCCTTGGCTGTCGGTCAAACGGCCCTCATCAAGCACCTGCAACAAAACGTTGAATACATCAGGATGAGCTTTTTCGATCTCGTCAAACAGCACCACTTGATACGGCCGCCGCCGCACGGCTTCGGTCAAAACGCCGCCTTCATCATACCCAACATAGCCTGGAGGCGCACCGATCAGTCGGCTGACGGAGTGTTTTTCCATAAACTCGCTCATATCGATGCGCACCATCGCGGAATCATCATCAAACAGATAATCCGCCAGCGCTTTGGTCAGTTCGGTTTTGCCAACGCCTGTTGGACCCAAAAACATGAACGAGCCAAGTGGACGGTTCGGGTCTTGCAAACCAGCCCGCGCACGCCGGACAGCCTTAGCCACGGCCTGAACAGCCGTGCCTTGGCCGACTACACGACGCGCCAACTCGTCTTCCATTTTGAGGAGCTTATCGCGCTCACCTTCCAGCATCTTATCAACCGGTATGCCGGTCCAGCGCGAAATCACACCCGCAATATGGTCTGGCGTGACAACCTCTTCCACCATACCCACCGTTTCACCATTGGCTTCTGACGCAATCAATTTCTGTTCCAGATCAGGGATTGTGCCATAGGCGAGTTCGCCTGCGCGCTGGAATTCACCCTTGCGCTGTGCAATCGCCAATTGATTGCGCGCCTCTTCCAATTGACCCTTGAGCGCCGCGGCCAAACCGAGTTTGGCTTTTTCCGACGCCCAAGTTGCAGTGATACGGGAGGATTCTTCTTCCAGCCCCGAAAGCTCTTTCTCCAAACTGAGTAAGCGGTCTTTAGAGGCTGGATCGGTTTCTTTTTTCAAAGCCTCGCGCTCAATTTTCAACTGCAAAATGCGGCGGTCAATTTCATC
>JANMFT010000102.1:0-63889 GCA_031374255.1 Limoniibacter sp.
TTCAAAGCACGGCCAAGCAAGCCGGTTCTCAACCAGCCTTTTGCGGCGTTTTGGCTAAGGTATCTTGGTCGCTCACGTCGTAAAGCCGTTTCAACTCGGCAATCTCAGCGTCGGTGAATTTCAGGCGGGTTGCCTCCACGAGTAAGTCGACCGGCCCGCGATTGGGGGCCGGTTCGCCAAGGGCTTTATCTGAAATGCGCTGTGTCTGGTTTTGTGCCATAAGCAATAAATGGGCCAGTGCCGCATGACTTTCCATCCACATTTCTGTGATCAGTCAAAATGCCGCCGCTCGCTTATCCCTACCCTAACGCCGCCAGCAAAGACTGTCTTTTCTCTACGCTACAGCTGCAAGCAGCGACGCATTGCCACCCGAAGCTGTGGTGTCTTCGCTGACCGATTTTTCTGTATAGAGCCGCTCTTTAAGTGCATCGCCATGTTCCAGCGTAAAGCGCGCTCCAGGCAGATCGGACAAAGCCATGCGAACGGCGCGGCGATCTTTGCCATCATATAAGGCCAAAGTTGCACCGGATTGGGCAGCTTTGGCGGCAAAGTCGGGCTCAGTCACATCGAGCACAATTGCCTTTATGCCCAAAGCCGAAACGCGTGCGACTTGCTGGGCCGTATCGGGACCAAGACATAAAACCGTTTTGCGGGGGGATAGGATATAGCTGTTACTTTCGCCGGTCGGCCCCGCAAGCTCGCTTTGACCAATTGGAAAAGCCGCTTCAACGGCCGGAATTTTCGCAAACCGGCGCACATAAAGCGGGCCGCCTGCCTTTGGCCCGGTTCCGGAAAGGCCATCACCGCCAAACGGCTGCACGCCAACCACAGCGCCAATCTGGTTGCGGTTGACGTAGACATTGCCAGCATGAATGCGTTCGCAAATCTGGTCAACACGGCCATCAATGCGGCTATGAATACCGAAGGTCAGGCCATAACCGGTGGCGTTAATTTCATCGACAACTTTCATGATATCGCGGGCCTTGAATGTAACGACATGCAGAACCGGCCCGAAAATCTCACGCTTCAGGTCTGAGATTTGATCAAGCTTGATCAAATGCGGTGCAACAAATGTGCCGCCTGCTGCGGCAGATGGCAATTTGAGTTTATGGATAACGCGGCCCTTACGCTCCATCTCGGCACAATGCGTCAGTATAATTTGGCGGGCGTCTTCATCAATGACGGGCCCGATATCATTGGCAGGGTTGGCCGGATCACCAATACGAAGCTCGTCCATTGCGCCTTTCAGCATTTCCATCAATTGTTCGGCCACGTCCACTTGCACGCAGAGCACGCGCAACGCTGAACAACGCTGCCCCGCACTCTGGAAGGCTGATGCCAGAATATCGCGCGTTGCCTGCTCCAGCAGCGCAGTGGAGTCGACGATCATTGCGTTAAGGCCGCCGGTTTCCGCAACCAGAATAGCGTCGGCATTGCCACGTTCCGCCATGGACTTATCGATCAGGCGGGCGGTCTCGTTTGACCCGGTAAACACAACCCCGGCAATGCGCGTATCTGCCACCAAAGCCGCTCCGATTGAAGCGCCTTCGCCCTCCAGCAATTGAAACACGGCCATGGGCACACCGGCCTCAAGCATCAAGGAATGGGCTTTGCGCGCGATCAAAGGCGTTTGCTCGGCTGGTTTTGCAACGACTGCGTTACCTGCTGCAAGCGCACCTGCAATCTGGCCGGTGAAAATCGCCAGCGGGAAATTCCATGGCGAAATCGCAACAATAACCCCACGCGGTTTTGCGCCAGCTGGCAAAGCCTTGGCTTCACCTGCGTAATAGCGCAGAAAATCCACTGCCTCGCGGAGTTCAGCGACTGCATCGCTCCAGCATTTACCGGCTTCGCGAATGGCGAGCGCGACCAATTCACCGGTGTGTTTTTCAAACAGGTTTGCTGCCTTTACCAGAATTTTGGCGCGTTCGGATGGCAATTTTGCCGACCAGAATTCCACACCTTCTTTGGCGCGGCCAATTGCGGTGACGGCATCTTCAGCGGAAGCGTCACGGCGAAAACCAACCACGTCAGCTCGGCTGGCAGGATTGGTGACGGGCGAACCTTCACCCTTAATTTTCGCATTGAGGAACGGCTTGGCCAAACCTATAAGCTCGGCGCGCATGGCTTCATCAGCCATGTTCCATCCGCGCGCATTATCGCGCGCATTATAAATATCTTGCGGCAGGTTGATCGACGGATGGCTGGAAAAACCTTGAGCCCGCGCTTTGGCAACGGGGTCGGCGGCGATCAATTCTGGCGCAACACTCTCATCTACAATTTGGTGGACGAACGATGAATTTGCGCCATTTTCAAGCAAACGCCTCACCAAATAAGCCAGCAAATCGCGGTGCACGCCTACTGGCGCATAAATCCGGCGGAGGCGCTTATCGTCGTCTTGTAGCACTTCGTGGAGCGGCCCGCCCATACCGTGCAGCCGCTGAAATTCAAAGGGGGCATCTTTGGGTGCAACATCTTTTGCCATCTCTTCAATGGCCACTGCCGTATGCGCGTTGTGTGTGGCAAATTGCGGGTAGATGCGGTCTGTCATTGTCAGCAGTTTGCGCGCGCAGGCCAAATACGCAATGTCGGTATGCTCTTTACGGGTGTAGACCGGATAGGACGGCGCGCCTGAAACTTGCGCCAGTTTCACTTCTGAATCCCAATACGCGCCCTTGACGAGCCGCACCGAAAATTTGCGGTCATGTTCACACGCGGCAGCATAGAGCCAGTCAATCAAAACCGGTGTACGCTTGGCATAGGCCTGAACCACGATGCCAAGGCCAGACCAACCGGCAAGCTGCGGCTCCGACAACAGCGCCTCAATAACATCCATTGAAATTTCAAGCCGGTCTGCTTCTTCAGCATCCAGCGCCAAACCGATCTTTGCGTCCTTAGCCATTTTTGCCAGCGCCACAATACGCGGCACCAGTTCCGTCATCACGCGGTCGCGCTGCAATATTTCATAGCGCGGGTGGAGGGCGGAGAGTTTGACCGAAATGCCGGAATTGGACTGCGGATCATCTGACAGAGCGTGGCCCGCGATTGCGTTGATCGCGTTTGAATAGGAGCGGAAATAACGCTGCGCGTCATCTTCAGTGCGGGCAGCTTCACCCAGCATATCGAATGAGTGTAGAATGTTGCCGCGCTGACGGTCGGCCTTGGCGTTTTCCAATGCGTCTTCAATTGATGATCCGAGCACAAATTGAGACCCGAGCATTTTCATCGCTTGGGCCACTGCCGTGCGCACAACAGGTTCACCCAAACGCTGGATGACCGAGCGCATCATGGAACCCAAATCAGAACCCTTTTCAGGAGATTGGCCATAAACGCGGCCTGTCAGCATGAGCGCCCATGTTGACGCATTGACAAGCGACGACTGCGCATTGCCCAAATGGCGCGACCAGTCACCATCGCCGATTTTATCGGTGATCAATGCATCCAGAGTGGCCGCATCCGGTGTGCGCAAAAAAGCCTCGGCCAAACACATGAGGGCAACACCTTCATCTGTGTTGAGGCCATATTCTGACAGCAGGCTTTCCATAAGGCCGGGTGTGTGGCCGGTGCGTATCGACGTTACCACATCGGCTGCGCGGCGGGTCACAGTTGCGGCAAAGGCATCATTCCATTCAAGATTATCGGCCAGCGCCGCAATCCACGGCGTTTCATCTGTATACGCCAAAGCGGCCAATGAATTGCGGATCTGTTTTGCGGTTAAGTGGTGTGCCATGATGACGCCTTTGCAATCAGAATTAGATCTTAGAATAGGTCTAAGCTAACCTGCAAACGAGGCATTGATTGACTAAAAAATAATGGAAACTTAGCCGTATCGTCTGAATTAAAGATAAAACCTCGACCGCATAGACTAAACGCCTGAACCGTCAGGCGGCATGTTTTCTGGGTTTGATGCTTGAGGCTTTTGCAGCTTCGTAGATAAGGAAGCTATTGCCGCCTTTATCCTTGGCGGCATACATGGCTTTATCTGCATTCTTGATCAAGGTATCGGGCGTTTCGGCGCTACCTTTGAACACAGTTATACCGACAGAGCACCCGACCGGTTGAACAATACCATTAAGTTCCACGCCACGGCGCAGGTTCGCCATAATCTTAGTTGCGACCATGGAGGCATCATATTTTGCGCCCTCGCAATCAGCGTCCAAATCATGAAGCAAAATTACAAACTCATCGCCACCAAGCCGGGCGATAGTATCAGACTCACGTAAGCTGCTTTCGAGACAGCGCGCGATTTTGGTGATATAAACATCGCCGGCGTCGTGACCATAAGTATCATTGATCCTTTTAAAACCGTCCAGATCAAGGAACAACAAACCCCCATGGCGGCGGCGGCGTCCGGAAATTTTGGCGGCTTCACCAAGACGATTCATCAGCAACCGGCGGTTCGGCAGATCAGTCAAAGGGTCATAATAGGCAAGGCGCTCAATGCGCTGCACGAGCTCTTTATGCTCTGTGATATCAGCCATACAACCATACCACTCGATAGCCCCATTATCGGCTTTTTCGGGCAGGGCCTTTATCTCCAGCCATTGCAACAAAGAAGCCGGTGTGCGGCGATAGCGGAATACACAATGCCATGGTTTTAACTTCGCATAAGATTCATTCAGAGCCTTCAAATAGTCGGGCAAATCAATATCTTCCACACCGCGCAATAAAGGGCGGCCTTCAATGCAGGGCTCAGATGAGTCCACACCTGTTATGGCTTTGAATGGCTGAGACAAAAATATAATTGAGTAAGTACCGTCGAGGTCACGGCGAAGCTGAAACAAACCTCCCGGTGCCATATCAGCAAGTTTATTAAGGCGCATCTCAACTTGCCGCTTACGGATGCTTTCGGAAATATCGCGCACTGAGCCTTCGCAATAGTTGGCGATGCCTGTCTTTGGATCAACAACCAAACGGGCGTTTTCGCTTATCCAAATACGCTCGCCGGTTTTGTGACGGTAAACTTCCGAGACGAAATCCTGCACAAATCCGTCACGGCGAAGCATCGTCAGAAATTCATCACGGCGGCCGGGTTCAACATAAAGCTGCATATCGCTGGAATTGATTCCGGCGATCATTTCACGTTCGCTGGAATAACCATGCAGCCTGACGAGGGCGCGGTTGGCCGAAATCAGTTCGCCGTTCATGGCTTCGGAATAGACACCTTCCGAAAGATTATTGATCAGACGAAGTGTATTTTCGGCCCGAACATTTGATTTGTGAAAGCGCTGATGAAACAACGCCGCTGCTAGACCCAATAAGCCGGTGCCAACAAAATAAACCGCACCAAGTGCCAGCCAGTCTAACATAGAGTTCACGCCTTGCGTCTTTTGCTTCCCTTAAGATAGGCATGCAGGCGTTTCTTTGATCTTAAATTTGCTGTTGGCAGGCCGGAAGTTCGAAAGTAGGTGAACCAAAGCTTACCAGAATTGATCCTGGTGCGACCTTACTGGTTTTGGGCGTCATCTTCACATTTTTGGTTGCGCAGCAATTCGCATGGACGGCCAAGTGGCATACCGTCCCTGTCACTGCGGGCCACATCATTCAGCCAAAGATTGCGCAGTGTTTTCTTGCCCTTCTTTTGGGTTTGGCGCTGTAGTTCCTCAACCTTTAAGCCGCGATATCCTTCGCGTTCCGGGGCCAAAAACAAGTTACTGTCTTCTGTTGCACCGCTTCCATAACCAGCATTTTTAGTACCGTTACGGTCTAATTTGGAACTGCTCAACGATTGGGTGCCAAGTGGAATTTGCCGGATTTGTTCCTTACGCTTTTCGCGTGCCAGCTCAGATTGAGTACCACCCTTGGCAGAAGGCATCAAAATATCTTTCTTACCGGGGGGCGAATAGACAGAAGGCTTTGTGTTTGCCGCAGGCTGCTCAGCAATCGTGCCTTCCAGCATGATATCCTCACTTGGCGCGGGAACGGTGGCATACTCACGCGGATCGACATAAATGGTGGTATGGTTGCGATCTTTATCCAATAGCGGAATTTTGGTAGGGTCATCATTATCGACCATCACATCACCATTATCGGTGTTGCGGCGGCCTTTTGGTTTTTTATTTGCCGGGTTTTGAGGCTCAACATTACGGACAACTGGTTTGCGCTTGGGCGCAGCCTGGTTGACAGGCTCGCTTGCAACCGGTTGCGGATCAATCGTCGCCACATCAGGCACAGCCACACTGCCTTCGGGCAGTGCAACGCCTTCACTCACATAGCCAGGCGCAGTGCCATTGCCCGATTGCGCACCGGAAATATTATAGCCGTCATTGCGCCAGATCATTTTGGGTTCCTGCATCAGGGCGGCGGGATCGACAGTGATACGCATCCCTCGGATGATTGAAACCAATTGATCAGCGTTCAAATCTGTCCGGCAGATCCGCAGACGCACTGACATTTCAGTATAGCTGGTCGTGGTAAAGCCAAGCAAACGGCGCTCTTTCATAACGCCTTTCACACTTTGCCAGCCGAGCAGACAATTATATCCCAATTTTGAGCGGCCAAGCGCGTAGCCGTAGGTGCCATAGGCATTTGCCTCAACGGCAGACACAATCTGCATCGGGATGCCCCAAACAAACTCTTTCATGTCTGAACGGATTTGTTCCTGCCGGGTGTTTCTAACCTGCAAATATTCATTCTTGATACGATCATCAGATTTGCCCGGTTGCAACACGCGCACTTCGACGCGGTTTTCGCCGTCGGCGGCAGCCTCACTCTCAAGTACCATGGTTTGCTCAATACCGTTTGCATAGCGCTTTTCACGCACTGCAATCATCGGGCCGGCCATCATCGGCAATTCAACAAACGCATGTGATACCGGTACTTCCTTGGCGAGTTCATATTGGTAGCCATCCAAAGGGGAAGGCTCCAGAACCGTTGCCGATGTGAGCTGCCGGTCAAGCGGATTGTTAAAGACACAAGCCGACAGTGGCGCAATCAACGCCAGAACAGCAGCAGTTTTCAAACCGCTGCATTTCAGCCCTGAAAGAAATTCGGCAGCCATAATGTGTCTTCCTTACTCAGTTTACGCGTTACTCAAATCATACGTCTGTTTGGTTCAATTCAGTCTTCCAGTGGCGGAAACGCCGCGGCGGCTGTCTGCGGTGGATAGTTGACGGTCAATTGCGATCATCAAAGCATTCGCCTCGCGCTTGAAGCCGATATGATAGAGCGACCAAGCCCGCATCATCATAATATCGCGCGGTTCGGGTGTGCGTTTTTTGCGTTCATCAAGCGCATACAGTGTTGATTGATAGTCTTTCGCCGAAAATGCGGCGCGCGCACGCTGGGTTAACAATTCAATGTCGAGCTCACGGCGTTTTTCTGCCGACATATTGGTGTTCATCGCGGCGTTCATAGCGTCATTGGTTTTACCGTTGCGCAAGCTCGCCAGTGACTCGCCATAACCTGCCGCTGAACTACCGCCCATTTTGCGGGCACGTGCGAAGGCCTGCTCAGCCTCGGTAGGCCGGTTGGCGCCCATCAGACACCAGCCGCGGGTTTCATAATCTTTGGCTTTTGCTTTACCTGCACTGATGAGGCGGCTCGATAAAGTGAGACAGCCAATATAATCCTTTTTGGATTGCATACGTGACAGTTCAGCCGATCCGCCACCACCGGAAGGAGCCTGTGGTTTTGAAACAGCATTTGTCTCGCGCGGCATTGATGCAACCTGACCTGCATCGGGTTGCACGGCCTGACGGCGCGGGTTGCTGCGACGCGGTTTGCGGGGTTGGGCCGCATCGTCCTCAAACGAAGCAGTCGCATTACTGTCGATACGGCTCACATTTCTGCGGTCATCGCTGCGCTCGACATCCCAAGGCGCAATCGGTTTTTCAGTGCCTTCAAGTCGCTCCACCAGACGCTGCTCGTTGAGCCGGCGGTCTTCGATTGAATCAAGACAGTCCCGATCTTCGATCCGGCCTTCTTCCTTCAATCGCGTTTCCAGCCTTTCGCGCCAATCGCGATAGTCGTCGGTTTCATAATAAATCGTTTCAATAGGCGTATCATTTCCGCATGGCAGAAACTCTGTTTCGGCAATCAAGGGATAAACCGGGCCATAAATGCGCTTATATTCATTAAACAGATCAAGATCACGCGCGGCGCGGGCAACCAGCACCAAGCCATAAGCGCCAGTGTCGGTCTCATCCCATTGAACGGCCTGCAAAAACCACTCATGGGCGGTTTTCAACTGGCGGATATTATAGGCATACCAGCCAAGCGCTTCGGCACCTTCTCCGCGTGTCAGTTCGACCGTTTTTCCGGCATATTCGGCCAAAAACTCGGGTTCAAATTTTTCCGGGCGCTGCGGCAGCAAATATGGTGCGCCCAAATTGATATAGATGCGGCCCAAATCCTCAGATAAATTACGCCATTCCTGTGATTTCCGGAAAGCTGTCAGCCACTCACCTTTATGTTTGAATGACAGGACTTTGCCTTCCAACACTTCAGGGTCTTGGTTCTCTTCCGGCATCATTTCGAACCAACGGTGGGATTGTTCCCAATCCTCAACCTGAAATGCGCTCCATGCTAGAAGCTCAATATCAACCTGATTATTATTGGCAACGGCGCGCTCCATGAACATACGCAGCCGCTCATCAAAACGTTCCGGCAATTGCTCTCCGGTTCTAAGCGATGCTTCAAGCAGACCGCGAATAAGCCCGTCTTCGATGACACTGATATCTTCAGTGGCCGTGACATAGGCCATCATCTCATTGATATAGGCCTCAAGGTCTTCGGCCGTTAAATAGACGGCGGCTTTTTGCAATGTCGCTGCTTTAAGCGACGCGTTTTCTGATACGGTTAAAGCAGCGCGATAGGCATCAATAGCTGCGGTTTTATTTGCCGTCTCCGAAAAGGCCTGACCGGCAAACCACAAAAGCTCCACATCCTGGCCATTGACCAAGCCGGGCTGGGCATCAATTTTGGCCAGAACACCAGCCCAATTTTTGGCCTCCACCAGCGCTTTGACTTCCACGCGCGTTTCGCGTTGCGCAATCGAGGCAAGCAGCACAGATGAAGGCTGCCAACCCGGATCAGCGGTACGGATTTCATCAATGCGGCGTTTCAAAAGTGCCAAGTCACCTTTGCTGAAAAGATCCCACAACTCCTGCTCAGCGGCAGAATTGTCAGCAAACAAATCTCGCGGGGCGATCCAGCCCGGATAGAGCGATTCTATGCGCTGATATTCCCGGCGATACCGGTCATGCTCACCATTTTTTGCATAGTAGCGCAAAGCCTCAAGATCAGGGCCGCGTGTTGGCAACACAAGGCTCGCCGCCAGTGCTTCGCCCCTGCCAGTATCAACCGAATTGGTTTGATTGACATTTGCGGCGCCTTCTTTGGCCATAACAGCTGACGGATCGATAGCCGGTGTTACGCCTTTACCCTTACCTGATTGCAATACTGGCACGACGATCTGATCAGCGGGCGTCACCGCTGGCGCCGCGGCTTCTTGAGCAAAAGCTATACCGATTAGCGCGGCATGAATCAGCGCAGTCAAAACCAAAGACCGGGGCGAAAACATCAAACGCATTTAGGGTAACTCTGTCGGGCAGCTATAATGGCAAGCATCTGCAATGTTGCAGGATAGTAGTTAACATCAAGCGAAGTTAACGTACTGGAGGGGAACGGTGTTGATGATGTCGCGCATTGGTAGAGAGACCGGATTGATTCATAACCGGGGTCAGATAACGTGTCACGGAGGCTGCGGTCATTCGTACCAATTGTTTTGAGCGGGCCTTCCAATTGAAACCAGTTTTCAAATGAAGCCCGCAACGCGCGCCGTGATTTCGGGCCGGTCATTGCCAGATAAAGCGGGATGCGGATGGCGTTATAGCCAAAGGCATCATCAAATCCGGGTGCGGTCACGCGCTTGCCATTTTGAATATCGAGCGCAAACCAGTCTGACGGCAAGGTAGAGGCAAAATTTTGTGATGCCTCAATGTGGGCCATACCACTTTTGGTGAGTTCAGCCCATATCGGTTGTGGCGCTAAAACAGCCAGACGGTCAAAGGCCGGAAACACCCAATAGGACAGGTTGATGACGGGCTGCCCGCCGCGCTCTTCAGCTGAAAAACCAACTTTACCCGGCATCATTTGCAAACCCAGGCTTCCTGCATCATAAACGGTTGAACGCAGCGCCAGCGCAATCTCTTTGGCCCGCACAGAATATTGTGTCCCAAAGCCTGCCGCAGCCGCCTCAGCCAGTGCCCACGCGATCAACAGATCTCCATCCGTTGCATTGTTGGTATCAGTGATTTGCCCAATTTCCGGGCCTGTGACAGGGGCGCTATTGTTTGCTGCAACGACAACGGCTTTTGGCTCAAACTTCCACGCACCAAGCCCGTCCTCACGGATATACATGGTGGTTTCTGTAAATCCCCAAATGCGTTCAAATGCTGGTCTATCATTGGCCGCAACGGCGAGCAGCATGCCGTAACCTTGGCTTTCAGTGTGCGAAATTCCGCCATTGACGTTGTCGATGACGCGCCCGTCGGGCGTGACAAACTGCGCCGCATAAGTCTGCCAAAGACTGGAATCTTTTGACAATGCGCCGCCCAACGGCTTGCCGCCAGCAAGTGCAGGCGAAGCTGCAATGAGCCCTGCAAGCAAGGCAAATTTGGTGAAAAGACCGTTACCCATGCTCACCTGTCCCCGTCACATGGCCATCCTGACGGCCGTGGCGCATTAAAAAACGGTGTGCGGTAAAGCCGCCGAGCAAAACTATGGACAAAAGGCCGAACACATAAACAAACGGGTTGTTTGACAACCAGCCGGCAATGACCAAGCGCATATTGGTGAATGTTTTTGCGCCCAAAATACCCGACCGTTGGTCAGGATTGCCCGCATTGATCACTGCCGCTGTTTTGGCGTTAAATCCAATTGCGAGGCCAGTGGCCTCCGAAATCGGCTCTGGACGTAAAAAGCGTTCGAGTTCAACGGTCAACGTAACGGCATCCTTGGCAGTCACCAAAGTCCACACACCGCGCCCCGACGGCGAAAGGCTTTGAGCCACAATCAGATTGCTGTCGCCAATATCCAAAGTGTTTGGCAGGCGGTCTGCATCTTGGCGCAAACCGGCATCAACCAAAATTGCTGCAATTCGTTCTTGCACAACAGTGAAAAAGTTGAAGTAGGAGTTTTTATCCTCAGTGGCAGTCCAGCGGTCACGGAATTTGCGCAATTCTTCTTCCGGATTGACAACCGGGCCTGCAGCCTCAGCTGAATTGCCGTCTTCACCTAAAGACGTAATTGAGCCGGTTGGCAGTTTATCAATGGTTTCCGGCGCTTGACCATCAGTTTGCGGAAGAATTGCATCACCAACCCGTTGCCAGCGCATTCTAAGCTTGCCGCCGTCAATATTCCGCATCGTGTCGGTTACGACCGCCGGAATGGCGTCAAGTTCGCCCACAATAATCGCATTGTTTTCATCACCGCGCGGGAAGCCGGTTTGCAATTTGAAATCAACAGGTTGACCGGCAACACCGGCCAAATGCGCTATCAAAGAAGCAGCAGCTGCCAAAGTCTGCTCCTGACGGTCAGCCATAAAAATTGTGGTCTGCCCAAGGGTGCCGGCGTTTACATAAGGAAACCCGGAACGTAGCGTGTTGCCCAGATCAGGCAGCATGCCGAAATGCCCTATCGGCGGCATAATAATGGTTGATTCAGGGGACAGCAAAAACCGCGACGCCTCGGCATTTCCGGTTAAGGGAATGCATTCGGCAATATCGGTATCTTTGTTGAGACGCGCTTCGATTTCAATCGTATTGCGGCCTGCTTTGAACGATGAAAGTGCTAGTTCAATAGACTTGTTTTTCAAAACCGCGCCATTGGTATTACCCATCGCAATCGAGGTTTTGGTAACGCCGTTGACGCGCACAGTCATGGCAGAACGCGATGACAGGCCGGGTGCATAGGCAGCGGTCAAGTCCAGCTTCACCACATCATAATCAGCGGGGTAAAAATCCGGCGATAAATTCACCTGAAACGAGCGGCGATATAATCGCCCGGAAAAATCCTCGTCCTGGAAACCAAGGCCGCGAAGCGATGTGCGGCGGCCTTCAAAAATACGGGCAGGTGAGAACATTGCCAATGTTTGCAGGCCCAATGGTGTGCCTTGAACATCTCCGACAGGCACTGCTTTACGCATCGTATCGCGTGTAATGTCGCCATCCATCACCAGTGCAACAAAAATTGCGCCTGTTTCCGGCTCGGCGCTGACATAAAACGGGCCTTCGCCTTTGAGGCTCTCTGCCAAATCCGGCGCACGGGCCATAAGGTCTGTTTTAGAACCAACAAAAACGTCAATGCCGGGGCCAAAGCCCTCACCAATTTCGATAACAGGCGAAGCAAAATCACCGGCCAAGGCCACCATTTGCGCCAGATCAAAAGTGTTTTGAATTTGCGCGTCGCTTGGCCTGTCCGGCAAAAGAGCACGCAAGCGAATTTTACCATCGGCAGAAGGCGTTACCGACGGCAAGTCGGCCAATGTCGACAGCAGTGATTCAGTTCCATCAGTGATAAAACCGGTGCCGCTCTCAATGATATCTGTCCAGAGTTCGTAAGTTGCATCGGGCGTGCAATCAACGCGGTGGCGCTGATTGGCCTTGACTGTAATGGCATTATAACCGAGTGCCAAAAGCTGCGGCGGTATTTCAATATCGATAGAACCAGCTTCGGTTGAAGCGTGGATCGGGCCTTTAAAAACCGGTTCTCCGTTAATGGAGACTTCAAGAAACGAGCCTTCGGGCATTACAGAAACAGCGTTCAAGTAAGCCAAACGGAATGTTGCCGGTCGGCCCAAACGTGCAGCGCCAGCATAAAACGGCCAGGTGCGGCTATCACTTTCGCCAGCCAATCTTGTCCCAAGCGGGTGCGGTGGCAAATGGTGCAACGGCATGCCAGTCAAGCCGTCACCCACCATTGCGCCGGTGGGGCCGGTTGCGCCAACCGGTTTTAACTTGGCCAGCGCTTTCATCAGATTGGAATATGACCCTGCTGAAACGGGTGGGTTTGCCGGCAAAACTTCGGCGCCACTGTCCGCTGGAGCGCTCTGCTGGGCAGATTGCTCTTGGGCAAAAGACGCAGTTGTCCCAAATGCAAGCGCAATAAAAGCTATTGCCGTCGAACGTTTCAATCGTCCTGCGATTGATTTTTCATTGTTGATTTTCACAGGGGCACCTCACGTGATGGTGCCGCAATGGAGGTCTGTCCGCCGCTGCGCCGAGGTGTTGCAGGCCCTGAAACCGGAACCTGTTTTGGTGATGGCAAAGAAGATGCAACTTTGCGCGCGGGATTGATGGCCGCAGAAATTTCATGCGCATAAGGGGCTAAAGATGGCGCCGGAATAGTCTGCCGCATTTGGCCGGAGCTGTGAACCATTGGCGTTGCTTCAACCATTGTCGCCTCAAGGCCGGTTGAAAACGGGCTGACTGGAATCTGCGGCATGGCAAGAGAGGGCATTGCCGGAATGGCCCGCTGCTCAATAGCGTGAGAAGGTTGAGCGGCAGGCGCCGCGCTGATCATTTGCTGTGTTTGAACCGCAATAGCAGGTGCGGCTGCCACGTTTGCAACCTTAACCTTCGGTGCTTCAACCTTGGGCGCAAAGCGCGCATCAAGTTTAGATTTAATTTCGGCAATTGCCATTTTCAGGCCGCGCATTGTTTGTGTTGCAGACCATTTTACAAACATCAAAGTGCCTTGAGATACTTTAATATCTGTCAGGCGGTTGGCACGGTAGCGCGCCAAGGCCTCTGAATTCGGGAACATCAGCAATGCCTGCGCACGGCGGTCGAGCGCATTTGGCTCATGGAATTCAAGGCCAAGACTGGTGTTTTCGCCGGCGGTTTTGCTCCAGCGCACGTCCACGTTGAACGTATGTAAGACGCGGTCTTCGCGGCGGCGGCCTTTAACAAGACTGAGCTTTACGGTTTGTCCCTCCAAAGTTTCTGCGGCCAGATTTTCAGAAACTGGCATTTCAACACAAAGACCACCAATTGCGATATCTTTGATGGTGCCAAAATAGCGGCCATTTTCTGTTTCAACGACTGCCTGCACCGGCCCGCCGGCATAAGGCATCCTGTAATGGCGGCGGCGTTGTTTTTTCTCGGCAACCGCTCCAAGACCAAGTCCGGCGATAACGAGATTGAACAGTGCCCAAAAGCCAACAACATAAAGCAATTCATTGGTGCCATTTTCCTGCATTAGGCGCCAAGCGCCAACAACCACAGTGAGCGCCAGGACTAAAAAGGTGATCAAATGAAACCAGCCGGAATCCGAGAAGAAATCCTCATCCAGCGTTTCTGCCTTGTTCGTTACGTTAAACGACGGCGAATGCGGCTTTAGAATAACCGACACAATGGCGCGCGACAGGTGATAGCTCTGCACATATTCATAGAGTTCAGAGATCCAAGGCCAGCGCACCGTGCCAAAAATATAGTTCTGCATCATGGTCGAGGCGATCAGCGAGAACACTGTAAACGCCAAAAACTCGTCGAACGACGCATTATAAATGTGCAAATCAAACAGAATAAAGAAAGCAGGCGCAATCATGAACATGAAGCGCGACAATGGAAACAGCCAGTTCAGCATGATCGACAAATAGGCAAGGCGTTGCGGCATCGACAGCCCGCGCTTGAAGGCAGGCCGCTTCAGCAGCAATATTTGCAGCATGCCCTGACACCAGCGCGAGCGCTGGCCAATGAATGAGGTGAAGGTCTCCGGCTGGAAGCCCGCAATCATCGGGTCTTGCACATAGGCTGAATTCCAACCGCGTGAGTGGAGTTCAACGGCAGTTTCGCAATCTTCCGTAATCGTGATACCCGCAAAGCCACCGACCTCATTGAGGGCCTCGCGGCGCAATACGGCTGCAGATCCGCAAAAGAACGAACCATTCCATTTATCGAGCCCGCGCTGAATGATAGAATAAAACATTTCGTTTTCAGATGGCATGATTTCAAATGAGCCGATGTTTTTCTCAATCGGATCAGGGTTCAAAAACTGGTGCGGGGTTTGGACAAGAAATAATTTTGGATCAACTTGGAAGTAACCGATTGTTTTCTTGAGGAAATCACGGCTCGGGGCATGGTCGGCATCAAACACCACGACAATGTCGCCTTTGGCGGTTTTCAATGCCTCATTCATATTACCGGCTTTTGCGTGCTCATTGCGCGCACGCGTCAAATAGGTGACGCCAAGCTCTGCAGCGAAAGCTGAAAATTCGGCACGGCGTGCTTTTGCGCCTTCCCGCACTTTCTCCGATGCGTGATGGAAACAGCGAAAATCAGTTCCACCATCGTCTAAAAGAAAAACCTTCACTTTGTCTGTCGGGTAATCAATATTGCGTGCCGCAGCGAGCGTCACACCTAAAACCATCAAGTCTTCATTATAAGTAGGCACAAAAATATCGACCGTTGGCCAATCTTTTTGATCACCGGTAATCGGAATTTTCTGGCGGTGAATAGGATCAGCGACCACAACCATATTAATTGCCAGCATCGAGATTGAATAAACCTCCGCCATAAACAACAATATGCCGGGAACGAAGTTCCAAGGTTCTGAAAAGGGCGGCAATGTCGATGTCACGCGCCAATAAAGATAACGCAGCACCACCACAGTACCGATGACCAAAAACATTTGACGCCAAATGCCTTTGAGGCGCAGCATTTTAATCACGCCCATAATGGCAACGCCGCCCAATGCGGAAAAGAACTGTGCTTGGAGGCCGACCGGCTGGACAATAGCGATGAGAATCATCACCGCGACAATGCTCCATGTCACCGACGTCATTTTCTTGTTCATAAAGGCCCCTGCACAAACACGGGACACAGTTATGGCTTTGCCCCGGGGCCGTTTATCGCCTCTTAATCTTAATTTGGCGCGAAGCTTTATGGTTAACGCGTGATGTATAGCCCAATTGTTCAGGTTGACTGAACAATTAAAAGCGCAAAAATCGGCCGCTTTTGCAGTTTTTATAACTTATTTCTCGACAAATGCCCTTTCAATGACAAATTCTGCCGGATGGGACGCACTGCCTTCTTTAAACCCGAGATCTTCTAAAAGTTTTTTGCAATCAGTGAGCATGGCAGGCGAGCCGCACAGCATAATGCGGTCAAATTCAGGATTGATTTGAGGCAGGCCTGTCACCTCAGCCAGTTTACCGGATGTGATCAAATCGGGGATCCGGCCCATCAGCGCGTAATTTTCGCGCGTGACAACCGGCACATGGATGAGTTTCTCGCTCACCATTTCGCCAATCCACTCATCTTTACGGTAACGCTCGAAGGTTTCAAAACCGTATTGCAATTCGGCAATATGGCGGCAGCCATGAACAACAATAATCTTTTCAAACCGATCATAGGCTTCAGGATCTGCCGCAACCGATATAAACGGCGCAAGGCCGGTACCGGTGGAGAAGAGATACAGGTTTTTGCCCGGCGTTAAATTATCTTGCACCAATGTGCCAACCGGTTTCTTGCCAACCAGCAAAATGTCGCCGGTTTTGATATGTTGCAGCTTTGACGTCAGCGGGCCATTTTGAACTTTAATGGAATAAAAGCCCAGTTTCTCATCATGATTGGGGCTGGCGATCGAATAAGCACGGGTCAGCGGTTTGCCGCCTTCTGTTTCAAGGCCAACCATCACAAACTCACCATTACGGAACCTGAGTTCAGTTGGCCGTGTGGTGTCAAATGAAAAGAGCTGGTCAGTCCAATGCTGAACTGCGGTGACCGTTACTTCATGAAATGCACTTGCCATAAGGCGTCCTCAAATCGAATTTAACGCCGATGCCGGTTTCAAACGCAAGCGTCAAGACGGGCTTTGTCGCAGGGGCTATTAAGGTGCGTCACGGGCGGTTGACGAGGAACTCAATTTCAAGCCTGAGCTAGAAAAGGAAAAGGAGTTGCGCTGTGTGCCGGTAAGGCAGCCTTGGCTGCTGTAACCTCATATTTAAAATTATGCGGATTTAATTAAAATTGTTGTTAATCTTTTGGTAACCATGTTGGCGGGCTAATGATTAACAAAGCCTTAACATGATTGACTCTCGGCCCGAAAAACCGTTCTTTACGTTTTGTTAAGGATTGGGACGGGCGTTCAATTTATGTGTGCGAAAAGTGTAAAATCCGGTGCTAAAGCACTGTCTATAGCGCTTGCCTTGTTAGCGCCCGTACTTTTTGCGACTATTGCACATGCAGGCAACACGATGGAAACCGGTGATTTTACATCACAACCCATTGGCCATTATGAGTTTTGCAAAGCAAACCCTGATGAATGCTCAATCCGTGTCGTGCTGACCGAGCCTGTGGTTTTAAATGAGCAAGCGTGGGGCGTGATTAACCGGATCAACTCTTATGTGAACGACATCATCAAGCCGGTAAATGATTTTGACATTTATGGCCGCGATGAGATGTGGGCTTACCCTGTGAATTCAGGTGATTGTGAAGATTATGTCTTGTTGAAGCGCCGCTTCCTGATCGAAAAGGGCGTATCGCCGTCAAATGCTTTGATAACAGTTGTGCGCAAACCTGACGGTGAAGGCCATGCCGTGCTGACCATCCGCACGGACAAAGGCGATTACATTCTCGACAACTTAACTGACCGTGTGCGCAATTGGAACCGCACCGGCTATACCTTCTTGAAACGCCAGGCCGAAACATTGCCGGGCCGTTGGGTGACGATAACCGGCTCGCGCAATATTCTGGTCAGTTCACTCCGTTAATTTTCGCTTCCCTTCATGCAGCCTTTGACAGCGGCTTAAGCGCTGTACGCATCGACAACGCTTCAGCAACATGAATACGGGCGACAGCATCGCGCCCGTCTAAATCAGCCAAAGTTCGCGCCACTTTCAAAACACGGTGAAAGCCTCGCGCCGACAGCCCCAGTTTTTCGGATGCTTGCCCGATGAGCGCCATTGCCGAACCATCAGCTTTAGCAACCGCCTCAATTTGTGCTGCAGGGCACTGCGCATTTGTGAGAATGCCGCCAGATCCAAAGCCTATGAAGCGTTCCCGCTGCATATCACGTGCCTTGGCAACACGGGCGGCAACGGTGGCACTTTTCTCGCCGTCGGCTGGCCGCATGAGATCTGCGGTGGTAACGGCCGGTGCCTCGATCTTCAGATCAATCCTGTCCATCAGCGGGCCTGAAATGCGCCCTTGATAATCTGCCGCACATCTAAACCCGCGTACGCAAGAATGGCCTGCTTCACCCGCCATCCCGCAGCGGCACGGGTTCATGGCAGCTATCAACTGGAAGCGCGCGGGATAAGACACGCGGTGGTTGACGCGGGCAATCACACACTCACCGGTTTCTAAGGGTTGGCGCAAACTGTCGAGCACCTGCGGCGAAAATTCTGGAAACTCATCGAGAAATAACACACCGCGATGCGCTAGCGACATTTCACCGGGTTTGGCTTTCAGCCCGCCGCCAACCATCGCCGCCATGGATGCTGAATGATGCGGCGCGCGCAGCGGCCGGCGGTCAGACAGTTTACCGCCCGCTAATTGACCGGCAATTGAGGCAATCATTGAAACTTCAAGCAATTCAGAGGGTTGTAGCGGCGGCAAGATTGTAGCGAGGCGCTCCGCGAGCATGGATTTACCGGAACCAGGCGGACCGACAAGCAGCATATTATGCCCGCCCGCAGCGGCGATTTCGAGTGCGCGTTTGGCGGTTTCCTGGCCGCGAATATCCGATAGATCAACAAATGGCCCTGTCGGTTTCTGGATGGCCGGAACCGGGCGCGACAGAACTTGGGTGCCACGAAAATGATTGGCAAGCGCAATCAGGCTGGAAGGCGCAAGTATATCTATGTCCTCTCCGGCCCAAGCCGCCTCAGGCCCGCATGATGCCGGGCAAATCAGGCTTTTATTTTGTGCATGCGCAGCAATGGCGGCAGGCAGAACACCGGCGACTGCAGCAATCGTGCCGTCCAAACCAAGTTCACCCAAAACCACAAATCCATCCAGTGCATCAGCAGGTATCGCGCCAATGGCCGCCATCATCCCAAGCGCTATGGGCAAATCAAAATGGCTGCCTTCTTTTGGCAAATCGGCTGGCGCAAGATTGACGGTCACTTTTTTGGCTGGAAGCGACAGGCCTGTGGCATGGAGCGCCGCCTGCACACGCTCACGGCTTTCGGCAACCGCCTTATCGGGCAGGCCGACGATTGAAACACCAACTTTGCCCGGTGCAATCATCACTTGAACATCTACGGGAAAGGCTTCAACGCCCTGAAACGAAACTGTGCTGACACGCGTAACCATAGCCTACCTCCCATGAAAACATCATGGTATGAGTTCAAAACATGCGCGCAGTGACCACAATCAAGCACAGCTAAGTGATGAGCGCAAGAACATTATAAGAACAAATCAGTTTTTATGTGCGGCTGGCTTTTCGAAATCATCCGGAAGGCGTTAGAACCTGTCTTATGATTCTGCGCCGCATTGTTTTTGCTCCCGCATGAAAGGCCTGACGCGAATGTTCAGTTTCAAACACGCTTTACGACTGTGCTTCGTAGCACTGGCGATTGCTTTCACCGGCACTGCAAACGCCGCTGAACCTCTTGCTAAGGACTTGTTTGGCGCGCAAAAAACCGGCGCGGCGGGGCCAGCGGCATCCTACGGGTTTTATTCGAAAGGCTGCTATAGCGGGGGCGTTGCCATCGCAACCGACGGGCCAACATGGCAGGTGATGCGGTTGTCGCGCAACCGTATGTGGGGCCACCCGCAAATGATCGCGCTTCTCGAAGACCTGTCGCAAAAAGCGGTTGCCGGTGGTTGGCCGGGGCTGCTGCTCGGCGACATTTCGCAGCCGCGCGGCGGACCAATGCTCACCGGCCACGCGTCGCACCAGATCGGACTTGATGCTGATATTTGGCTCACAAAAATGCCCGACAAGCGCCTGTCGGCAACGCAGCGCGAAAACATGGCTGCCACCTCAATGCTCAAAAAAGGTTCGCTCTATGTCAATGATTCAATCTGGACAGAAGCGCATGGCAATCTAATTAAACAGGCGGCGTCCTATCCCAATGTCGAGCGGGTTCTGGTTCACCCCGGCATTAAAAAGAAACTTTGTGATACCATGGCAGGCGACCGATCTTGGATGAGCAAAGTGCGCCCGTTTTGGGGGCATGAATATCATATGCATGTGCGTCTGGGCTGCCCGAAAGGTTCGCCCGGCTGTAAGGGGCAAGAGAAAACACAGGCCGGTGATGGTTGTGGCAAGGATTTGGCGTGGTGGTTCACTGATGAGCCTTGGAAGAAAGCACCGCCCGGCACTAAACCTAAACCGCCCGCGCGCGATACTATGACAATGGCCAGCTTGCCTGCCGCCTGCCGTGCTGTACTCGAAGGCGGCGATGCCCCACGTACAGCCAAACAACCACAGCAAGCCGCTAATCAAGCTGCGCCAGCAGTTCCTGAAGCAAGACCGGAAAATTAGAGGCTGCGCATCAATAATTTGCATGATTGATCATTTTGCAGAATACAAAAATGCGGTAAGGCGTTCTGGCTTGTATTGCCCAAAGCCCTTTGGAACTACCCCTGATGTCTATGACAGACGCTGACGATATACTGAAATTCCCAATTCTCGTCGGTGATATTGGCGGTACCAATGCGCGTTTTGCGTTGCTGGTTGATCCACATGCTGAGCCGAAAATGTTCGAGATTGTGCAAACCAGCGATTTTGCCACCATTGATGATGCCATACAGGCCGCGGTTCTTGATAAAACCTCGCTGCAACCGCGAACCGCTGTTTTGGCGATTGCCGGGCCGGTCGATGGCGATGAAATCGCGCTCACCAATTGCCCATGGGTGGTGAAGCCCCGCGCCATGATCGCCGGTTTGGGCTTGGAAGACGTTATTGTGATCAATGATTTTGAGGCGCAGGCTTTGGCGGTCGTTGCGCTTGACGAAAATAACCTCACATCCATCGGCAATGGCACTCCGGAACTTTACGGCAGCCGCGTTGTGCTAGGCCCCGGCACAGGCCTTGGCGTTGCTGGCCTTGTGCATGCCCGCCATGCGTGGATACCGGTTCCAGGTGAGGGCGGGCATATTGACGTTGGCCCGAGAACCGACCGTGAGCGAGAAATTTTCCCGCATATTGAAGCCATTGATGGCCGTATCTCCGCCGAGCAAGTGCTATGCGGGCGCGGACTCGTCAATATTTACCGCGCTATTGTCGCGGTGCGCGGTGGCATCGATATGTTTACCCAGCCTGCTGAAATCTCAATTGCCGGGCTTGATGGTTCTAATGCCGATGCAGTCGAAGCGGTGGATTTATTTGCAGTCCTGCTGGGTCGTGTGGCCGGTGATATGGCCTTGGTGTTTATGGCGCGCGGCGGTGTCTTTTTGGCAGGCGGTATTTCGCAGCATATTTTACCGGCTTTACAGCGTCCGGGTTTTCGTGCCGCGTTTAATGATAAAGCCCCCCATTCTGAACTTATGGCATCAATGCCGATTTATGTTGTCACCCACCCAACTGCGGCTTTGGTCGGGCTTGCTGCTTTTGCGCGGACACCTGCGCGATTTGGGGTCGGGATAGAAAACCGGCGCTGGCGCAAGTGAATACGAAAAAGCCGGCAATAAGAGAAGCTAAAACCTCCGCCCTGGTGACAACTACGGCTCCTGCCGGCACGCGGGCGATGCTGAGGCGTATCTTTAGTGAAAATATTGGAAGCTTCAAAAAAGAATATACGCTCATCGTCATCTGCCTGCTGATCGTCGCGGTCACGACCGCCTTTGCCGCATGGATAATGCGCGATGTCATTGACCAGATCTTTTACAGCAAGCGCGCTGACCTGATCGGAATTATCAGCCTTTCAATTATGGCCGCTTTTTTCATTCGCGGTATCGCAAGTTACATTCAGGCTGTTGCGATGGCGCGGGTCGGTAATGCCATGGTTGCGCGTTATCAAAGGCGGCTGTTTTCGCATTTGATGACCCTTGGGTTTGACTTTTACAGCTCAACCCGCTCGGCGCAATTGGCAGCGCGGATCGCCGAAAATATTGGCGGTATTCGTGATGTCATGAGCACCACAATCAGCGCTTTTGCCCGTGATTTGGTAACGCTGATCGGGCTGGTGGGGGTGATGATTTTTCAAGATCCCGTATTATCCCTGTCTGCGCTTATCATCGGCCCGCCGCTGCTGATTACGGTCGCTTACGTGATGCGGCGGGTTCGGGCAATTGCACGCCAAGCCGTTGAAATCAATTCACGTTTATTGGGCGCGATGCAGGAAACCGTGCAAGGCATGACCATTGTCAAAGCATTCACAATGGAGCAGCAGCTTGAACAAAAGCTTGATCAACTGGTGGCCTATGCTGAAAACCGCGCCAATAAAATTGCCGCTGTCTCAGAGCGAACCGGCCCGGTTGCCGAAATGCTGGCTGGCTTTGCTGTGGCCGGTGTTGTTGCCTATGGTGGTTATCGCGCGCTGCATTATGGCCAATCACCCGGCGCAACATTCTCATTTATCACTGCCTTGCTGCTTGCCTATGATCCTGCACGGCGTTTGGCAAAATTGCAGGTCAATCTTGAGCGGGCGCTGGTCAATGCGCATATGGTGTATGAGATTTTGGATATGCCTGCCGGTCAGGCCGAACAGGACGGCCAAACTGTCTTCAAACCTGCCAAAGGTGAAATCCAATTTGAAAACGTCACGTTCGGGTATCAGCCGGAATTGCCGGTGCTGCGCGATTTAAGTCTTATCGCAAAGGGTGGAAAAACACTTGCTTTGGTTGGGCCGTCAGGCGCGGGCAAAAGCACAATCGTGTCCATGGTGCTTGGATTTCATAAACCGCAAACCGGTCAAATTCTGATAGATGGTCAGGACGTCGCTCACCTCAACCGCAAGTCATTGCGCGGTTCTATCGCCTATGTTTCGCAGCAGGCCTATATGTTTGAAGGAACCGTACGCGACAACATCCGCTATGGACGCCCTGATGCGAGTGATGCTGAAGTCGAAGAGGCTGCCCGTCTGGCGGAAGCTGATGAGTTTATCCGTTTGATGCCTCAGGGCTATGATACGCCGCTGGGCGAGAATGGCTCAACAGTCTCTGGTGGCCAGCGTCAGCGCCTGTCTATTGCGCGGGCGATTGTGCGCAATGCACCAATATTATTGCTCGACGAGGCGACATCGGCGCTTGACACTGAATCTGAGCGCAAGGTGCAAACCGCACTTGAGGGCCTGATGAAAAACCGCACGACAATCGTGATTGCGCACCGGCTTTCCACCATTAAAAATGCGGACGTGATTTTGGTAATGGAAGAGGGCAGGATTGTTGAAAGCGGCACACATACAGCTTTGCTGAAACGCAAGAATGGTGCTTATGCACGGCTCAATGCGACAGGCACTTTGGTTGCCGAAGAAGGAATTTCAACATGAATATTGTTGTCACCGGCGCTGCGGGCCGCATGGGCCGGACACTGATTGCAACAATTGCCATGACACCCGGCGCAACATTGAGTGCTGCATTGGAGCGCGAAGGTTCATCCCATATTGGCGCTGATTGCGGCGTTATGGCTGGCCTTGAGGCCAATGGCATAAAGATAATATCCGATGCTGTTACTGCCATTGCCACCGCAGACGCGATCTTGGATTTTACATCGCCTGACGCCACCGTTGCGTTTAGTGTTTTAGCTGCGCAAGCGCGCGCAAGCCATATCGTCGGCACAACGGGTTTACAAACGCATCACATCGAAGCACTTCGCGCCGCCGCGCGCCATACTGTGGTGATGCAATCGGGCAATATGAGCCTTGGGGTTAATCTGTTGTCGGTGCTGGTCGAGCAAGCGGCAAAGTCGCTTAGCTCATCCGGCTGGGATATTGAAATTGCCGAGATGCATCACAAGCATAAAGTCGATGCCCCATCCGGCACGGCAATCATGCTGGGCGAAGCTGCATCCCGCGGACGCGGGATCAATCTAAGTGAAAAAAGCGTCCGCACCCGCGATGGCCATACGGGCGCACGGCCAGAAGGCGCAATTGGGTTTGCAACTTTGCGCGGCGGATCAGTAGTAGGCGAACATTCGGTCTTGTTTGCAGGAGAAGGCGAAACCATTGAGCTTTCCCACCGCGCTATTGACCGCAGCATTTTTGCGCGTGGCGCTGTCCATGCGGCTCTATGGGGCCAAGGCAAAAAGCCGGGGTTTTATTCCATGCGCGATGTTTTGGGTTTGTGATTTTTGAAGAAGGATTGAGTTGATGAGCGGAACATTGGTGCTGGTCAGGCACGGCCAAAGCGACTGGAACTTGAAAAACCTGTTCACCGGCTGGCGTGACCCTGATCTGACACCTAAAGGCATTGAAGAGGCCAAGGCCGCGGGCGCCAAGCTTAAAGCCAAAGGGTTGCATTTTGATGTGGCCTATACATCTGAACTCGTCCGTGCGCAGCATACGCTTGCCCTCATTCTTGGCGAACTTGGCCAAAGCAATCTCCCGGTAATCAAAAATATTGCGCTCAATGAGCGCGACTATGGCGAACTTTCAGGCCTTAACAAAGACGATGCGCGCGCCAAATGGGGTGAAGACCAGGTGCATATCTGGCGGCGATCTTATGACGTGCCGCCACCGGGCGGTGAAAGCCTCAAAGATACGCTGGCCCGTGCCCTGCCATATTTTGTCACCGATATTTTGCCGGATGTTTTATCGGGCAAAACCGTGATTGTTGCCGCCCATGGCAATTCACTCCGCGCTATCGCTAAAGTCTTGAAAAGGCTTAACAATGAAGAAATATTAGGGTTTGAAATTGCGACCGGCGTGCCTGCAATTTATAAACTTGGGCCTGATAGCCGTGTGAAACATTACGAAGTTTTGGATTAAAGATGGCCCGCAAAGCTCGCATCATCGCCTTTGGTCTGGCGCTACTCACCGGAGTTGTTGGCGTGACCGCTTATGCTAACCGCGATAAACTTGAGCGCCTTTCCAACGTTAATTCACTGTTCAATGAAAACCGGATTGTCAGCAACTTTTCATCGATCAAGGACCTGTTTTATTGGGCGCTGGTTGCGCGGTCTGGTGCGATCTATGAGTGGCCGGTTGAAAAAAAGATGCTGCCTGCAGATTATATCTGGAAAAGCAAAACCAAAAATACCAAAGACTGGCTGAAGGCCACCAGCACAACGTCGCTCGTCATCATCAAAAACGGCAATTTGGTTTTTGAAGATTATTACCTCGGCACCAGGCCCGAAGACCGGCGCATATCGTGGTCGGTCGCCAAATCGTTTTTGTCGGCTATGTTTGGTATTGCGGTTGCAGACGGGCGTATCAAAAGTCTTGATGACGCGGTGGACATTTACGCGCCCAATCTTAAAGGATCGGTCTATCAGGGTGTTTCGATCCGCAATGTGCTCAATATGGCTTCCGGCATCGCTTTTAATGAAGACTATCTGAGCTTCTGGTCCGATATTAATAAAATGGGCCGTGTGCTGGCGCTAGGTGGCTCAATGGATGGTTATGCTGCCAGTCTCACTAAACGTTCGCTTCCAGCCGGTCAGGCCCGCCAATATACCTCTATTGATACCCATGTATTGTCGATGGTTTTGCGCGGCGCGACGGGCGTACCGTTGCAGCAATTCATGGAACAGAATTTGTGGAACAAACTCGGCGTGGAGCAGGATGCCTATTATGTGACTGACAGCCAAAGCGCGGCCTTTGCGCTTGGCGGCCTGAATGTCACCAGCCGCGATTACGCACGCTTTGGACAGATGATGCTGGGGTTTGGTGCGTTTAATGGTCATCAAATCATCCCCGCAGATTGGGCGATGAAATCGGTTGAGAATACCGCGCCAAAAACATCTGGCACCGACCGTTTTGGCTATGGTTATCAATGGTGGCTGCCCGAAAATGCCAATGGAGAATTTTTTGCTGTTGGAATTTATGGCCAGTATATTTACGTCAACCGGCCGCTTGGCACCATTGTGGTGAAAACCTCTGCCGATCGCGCCTTTATGAGCGACGGCGAAGGTGGCGCTGTGATTGCGGAAGAAACACTTGAAATGTTCAGGGCGTTTGCCAACACAATGTAAGCTCTTACATCCGTTGATCATGACTGCCGGTCAACCCCCCTGATTTTGCGTTGACAGCCAAGGCTCGCCCGCTTAGACGAACCCTGCGTAGGGCCCAGATGGCGGAATTGGTAGACGCGCCAGCTTCAGGTGCTGGTACTGGTAACGGTGTGGAGGTTCGAGTCCTCTTCTGGGCACCAAACGCAAGAACAACGGTTGTTTTATGCAATCCGAGACTGTCCAAAGAGCCCGCGAAAGCGGGTTTTTTGCGGGTTTTTGCAGGAAATCAAGCATTTTGTGCTAAAATTGGTTCCAGCGCTGTCCAATGCCGTTTGCTGGCATCCAAACAATTTGTTGGTATTTTTGTTGGTATTTTGCAAAATACCAACACATGATCCAACAAAAATACCAACAAATGCCCTTAAACGATAGACAAATCAATAACTTAAGGCCTTCCGAAAAGCCCCAAAAACACAGTGATGGCGGCGGCTTGCATCTTTTTGTGTCGCCAAGCGGTGGAAAACTATGGCGGATGGCTTACCGACTGAATGCCCAGCAAAAGCTGATCTCGTTTGGCGCTTACCCAGCAATTGGTTTGGCTGAAGCCCGATTAAAACGCGATGACGTAAAAAAGTTGTTGGCAACCGGTATTGATCCGGCATTCCAAGCCAAACAAGACAAAGCAACCAAACAAGCGGCTGATGCCAACACGTTTGGCGCAATCGCTGAAGAGTTTTTGGCTAAAAACCAAAAAGAAGGCAAAGCCGATACAACGCTATCCAAAAAGCGATGGCTGATCAGCCTAGCAGCCAATGATATTGGAAACCGTGCAATTGGGGACATTACAGCCAGAGAAATTCTGATTCCGCTTCGCAAGGTGGAAGCCCAAGGCAATTACGAAACCGCACGGCGGTTGCGCGCAATTATCAGCCAAGTGTTTCGCTATGCCATTGCAACGTCAAAGGCTGAGAATGATCCAACGTTTGGTCTTAAAGGGGCACTCATAACACCTAAAGTTGCGCACCGCGCGGCGGCAACCAATTGGGATGATTTTGAACGCTTGATCCAAGCGGTTTGGAAATATCAAGGATCAACAGAAACAAACGCGGCGTTAAAGCTGATGGCTTTGCTTTATCCGAGGCCAGGCGAATTGCGCCAAGCAGAATGGATCGAGTTTGATCTTGAGAACGCCGTTTGGATTATACCGGCGACAGGAGCCAAAATGCGCCGCGCTCACAAGAAGCCATTGCCTGCAATCGCGGTGGACGTGCTTCGCGACCTTCAGCGTTACACTGGCAACCGGCGCTTGGTATTTCCTTCGACGCAATCAGCCGAACGCCCGATGAGCGAAAACACGATGAACCTTGCTTTGCGCCGGATGGGCTTTGGTAAAGCTGAAGCCACTTCACATGGATTTCGTGCAAGCGCTTCAACCTTGCTCAATGAAAGCGGCCTTTGGGCAGCTGATGCGATTGAAGCAGAGTTGGCGCACCAAGGAAGCAACGAAGTGCGCCGTGCATATCACCGCGCAACCTATTGGGATGAACGGGCAAGGATGGCAGATTGGTGGGCAGGTGAAATCTCAAAGCTTTTAGGATCAATAAATGACAGATTGGTTCGGAAACTATACGTGGCGGCTGCTGGCAGGAGTCGATGCGCCAGATTTTGCGTATCGGTGCCGGATGCCAGAATGGCATTTGGAGGAAGGCGTTAGTCTCGCGTTGGGTGCGGAACCTGAGAGTGTAAAGAAATATGTTGGAACCGGGTTGCGCAGGTAGCGTGGTGGCAAGCCGGTGGGATTTGCAGACATGATCGGGCCTCCGTGGGTTCAGTGAGGCCGCTGGCGAAGAGCGGCGGATCACGGCCACGATGGCGAAGCAATTCCGCGAAGGGGGATGGGGAAGATGGGGAGGCCAAAATCGCACCCCCCCAAAAGAAGGCCTAGATGCCCGTTGAGCTTTGCCTACTATGGGGCCCCGCCGTTGAGAACGCGGGACTGGCCAGACCCTGAAAGCAGCCATGGTTCCAGATTGGACAACGACCGCATCGAGCCCAAATGAGGCTTCCTGCTAGAGACCGGGCAGGCCAAAATGCTAATCAAAGGAAAGCGTCCCATTCTTCCGCCGCACTGCGAGATTCTGACAATAAAATTCAGGCGCTATACAGACTCAAAAGATCAGAAACGCAGAGTCTCAGCGAAATCTAAGCCAAAAACGGATCGCCGTCCCAGTCGCCATGGCTTTTGAGAACGCGCAGGCGGGTAAAGGACGTGCGGTCGGTCATGAGCCCTGCGCGGTCATCGTCAATGCGGGCGCGGTGATGGCCGGGGTGATAGGCGGCCTGTTGCATCGCCTCATCCGATTTCCAGAGCGTGAAGGTGATCCCGTCGCGCCCTTCATATCGTCCCTGGAAGCCGGTGGCGCGCAGGTTCGTCGGCATCGTGCGAAACCAGTCAATAACATCGATGACGCTCGCCAGAAACTTCAAGATCCTCGGCATGGTTTCGGTGTTGACGACATCAAATCCCGCAGACGTGATGATGGCCAAAGGCCCGCCCGGATCAGTGGCCGCCGGGCGAATGGCGCTGCCGCTTTCCACTGTGCCGTGCAAGTTGACCTCTCCACGATGCGCGAAGGGCACGGCGAGACAATGCCAGGCTGCGGTTGTTTCGCTGAGCCATGGCATGGCCGTGACGGGGTCGGCAAGCACTGCTTCAGCCTCGGCGCGACTGGCCCAGATGCTGAAACCACCCCAGAACTCCGACGTAGGCCATGGGCGCCCGTCCGCTCCAATCGCGGCTTGCGGGCCCAAGCGCGAGAGTTTAGCACCCGGAACCGGCGGAAAGCTTCGTTCCGTGGCGGTAACCGCTTGCGCAAACTGCACGCGGTGAAAGGTGATCCAGTCGTGATGATCAGCAGTGGTCATTTTGCAGCGCCCCCTCGTTGGTTCTTCCCAAACGTCGGCCAACCGAAGCTCCTCCGAAATAGAGGACGACCAACCATCAAGACCATCGTTCTCTTTCTTCCTGCGTGCAAGCTTTTTCATTGCGCAGCCAGCGCGCGATGTTGGGGAACTTCTCAAGATCGCAGCCGATGACTTCTCCCAGTGTCCGGGCACTTGATGCGAAGTTAAGGTTTGATCGTTCCGCTAAAGCTCCCTCTCTTGCGCACCGCATCCTGCGGAACGGGGGGCTCTCTCTGCTGATCGATTACCTGCCGCTTTCGGTCATGACGAGCCATTCATTGCATGGCTGGTGAGGTTCCCTCCGTCCGCACAGCAAACGTCTCGACCCGCACTGACTGCACTAACCTCCCGGTCATCGCCGTCTCCGCTGACGCAAGAGCGAGCGATATCCGGCGTCGACTAGCGCCCGCCCGTCCCTGACCAACGCGATCGTGCTGTCGCGCAGGCGTTGTTCAAGTGACGGACTTTCCACTGTGCCCGGACAAACCGCATTGGCGCGGATGCCGCGCGTTATGAAATCGGCGGCAATGGATTTTGTCAGCCCGATCACCCCGGCCTTGGTTGCACCATAAACAAAGCGGTTGGGCGCGGCGATCACCGATGACGCAACCGAGGCCATATTGATGATCGACCCGGAGCCCTGAACCAGCATCCCCGGCAAAAACGCGCGGCACATCCGGTACATAGCCGTCATATTCAGATCGAGACAGAACGCCCATTGATTTTCGTCGCAGTCCAAAATGCTGCCAGAGGCCACGAACCCGGCGCAGTTGAACAGCACATCAACGGGGCCCGCTGCCTCAACCGCCGCCGCAATAGAGGCCGGGTCGCGCACATCCAGCACAAGGGTTTTCAAACCAAGTGCGGCCAGTTCGGCCAAAGGTGCCGCGTTGACGTCGGTGGCAATCACCGCTGCCCCCTCGCGCGCCATCGCAATGGCCGATGCCCGCCCGATGCCTTGTCCCGCCGCCGTGATCAGCGCCGTTTTTCCGCTCAGTCTTCCCATGCTATTTCCATTTCTTAGAGGTTTTCAGGTGCGGAGAGGCCAGCAGATAGATTGGCCCGGCTTTCGCGATCCTTTTTTCAGCGCTAACTGCGTCACGTTACAGTGAATTTTGAGCCGGAAACCGCGGCCTTGTTGATGGCGCCAAAATCCCAGGCTATGCCAAGGCCGGGGGCGCCTGACGGGATGGCATGGCCATTGTCGATCTGCATCGGCTCGGTGGTCAGGCTGTCAATCTGGGGAATATACTCAACCCAGCGCGCATTGGGCACGGCGGCACAAAGGGAGACATGCAACTCCATCAGAAAATGCGGGCAAACAGGAACGTTGAAGGTTTCGGCCATATGCGCGACCTTAAGCCATGGCGTGATGCCGCCAATCCGGGCAACATCGACTTGCACGACGGAACAGGCGCCGCGCTGCAGATATTCGCGGAACTGCTGGGCCGAATACAGGCTTTCGCCGACCGCCACCGGCAGGGTCGTGCTCTCAGATAAGCGCTGATGGCCGGATAAATCGTCAGCGGGCAGGGGTTCTTCCAGCCATGCGATATCCAGCGGCGTCAAACAGCGGGCCCGCCTTATCGCTTCATCCACTGTAAAGCGTTGGTTGGCATCAGTCATAATCTCGTAACCGGCGCCGACAGCATCGCGCACTGCGGAAAGACGCGCCACGTCTTCGGAGACATGCGGGCGGCCGATTTTGATCTTCGATCCGCCAAAACCCAATGCTTTGGCGCGGAGGGCATCTTCGACCAGTTCGGCGGTGTCAATGTGCAGCCAGCCGCCTTCGGTGGTGTAAAGCGGGATGCGCTGCTGCGCGCCGCCTGCCATCCGGTGCAGCGGTTCGTTTGCGCGAAGGCATTTCAAATCCCATAGGGCCGTGTCAATCGCTGCCAGCGCCAGCGAGGTGATGGCTCCCACCGATGTCGCATGGGTCATGAACATGAGATCGCGCCATATTTGCTCAATCTGAGAGGCTTCGCGCCCGATCAGGGCCGGGGCAAGCGTGTGTTGCAACAGTGACATTATCGCCGGGCCACCAGTGCCAATCGTATAGCTGTAGCCTGTGCCCACCACGCCATCGGCATCGGTGATGCGCAGGATCGGAGTTTCCTGACAGACAAACGACTGGATGGCATCGGTGCGCTTCACCGCTGGCATAAGATTGACCATCAAGGCCTCGACTCGGGTGATCTTTGCCATATTGCCTCCTCAGGCCGCAGCTTTGCCGTGAATGAAGCCCATGATCGCTTTGGATACGGCGTCATAATTGCGGTCGTTTTCAACGCAGCCCTTGATGCGGTAGCCGTCCATCACCAAAATCCGGTCCGCTACGTCAACCATTTCAGGCATGTCAGAGGTGATCAGCAGCACTGCCGTGCCTTGTTCTGCCAATTCATGGACGAGATCATGTAGATAGGCCTTGGTTTTGATATCAATGCCGACCGATGGCTCGTCAATGATCAACAGTTTCACCCCTGCTGCGATCCATTTTGCGACCGAGACCTTTTGTTGATTGCCGCCCGACAGATTACCGATGGTTTGGTAAACTGAGGGGGTCTTCAATTCCAGCCGCTGCAAAACCGGCCCGACTTTGGCGTTGATTGTGCTATCGGTTAAAAAACCCATGCGGCTGGCAAGCTTGCGCCAGAGGGTGATGCCACTGTTTGCGAGCACCGAGTGCTGCAAAATCAAGCCCTCTTGCTTGCGGTCTTCGGAGACATAACCAATACTATGCTGGTGCAAGGCCTCGGCAACCGAGGTAATGTCGACTGGCTTGCCCGCAACCCTCACCTCGCCACTGAGTTGCTTTGATAGGCCAAGAATGGCCCGGGCGAGTTCGCTGCGGCCGGCACCGACAAGGCCGTAAAGGCCAACGATTTCGCCAGCTCGCACTGACAGGTTGATGTCGCGGTGGCCTGCCCCCGAGGCGTAGCCGGTCAATTCCAGATAGGGGGGCACGTCCGGCTGCAGGCGCGGCGCGCGTTTGGTAATCCGTTCCGCGCGGCCGATCATCATCTGCACCACATCCCCGCGATTGAGTTTGGTCAAATCGGCAGAGTCGCAGGCATTGACGCCGTCGCGCAGCACCGTCACGCGGTCGCAGATATCAAACACCTCTTCCAGCTTATGGCTGACAAAGCCAATTGCCACGCCGTCATCGCGCAACCGGCGCAGGATACGGAACAGCACCGTGGATTCATTTGGGGTCAACGAGGCCGTCGGCTCATCCAATAGCAAGACGCGTGATTGCAGCGATAACGCCTTGCCGATTTCAACCAATTGCATTTGCGCCACCGACAACCGCGACACGATCGTGCGGGGGTCAACCTCCAGATCAAGCAATTTAAGCCAGGTTTCAGCCTCGCGGTGGATCGCGGTGTAATCGACGGTGGACAAGGCCTTGGCACCCAACCGGTCGAGCATGATGTTTTCGCCGACCGAAAACCGTGTCACCAGATTGCGTTCCTGATGCACAACGCCAAGTCCGCCTGCCGCAGCCTGCCGCAAATTGGCAAAGCGCACAGGCCTGCCATTCATTGAGACGCTGCCAGTATCGGGTGGGTATATTCCGGTAATAATTTTGATCAGAGTTGATTTGCCCGCACCGTTTTCGCCCAGAAGCGCGTGCACTGACCCTGCCCCGATCGTCATCGACACATTGTTCAGCGCTTTTACACCGGGAAACGACTTGCTCACATTTGCAACTTGCAAGGCAGTCATGCACCGGTTCCCCGTGCTTGAAGCGTTGCGATGCGCATCTCGCGGATGCGATTGATGGCAACCGCCCAAAGGATCAGCGCGCCCAGCACAATTTGCACCACGAACGGATCAATGTTGAACATCACCAGCCCTTGGGTGATGATGGCGATGATGATAACGCCGAAGAAGGTGCCGCCGACCGACACCCGCCCGCCGCTCAGGACGGCCCCTCCAATGACGGGGGCCGCAAAGGATGAAATCAGCCAGTCATCGCCAATAGACGGGTGGCCGATTTGCAGCTTGGCCACCAGCATCACCCCGGCCACCGCCGCCAGAAGGCCGGACAAAGCATGCGCCCAGATGATCGTCGTTTTAGGATCGATGCCCGACATCTCGGCGGCATGGGGGTTGGAACCCATGGCTAGAATATGCCGCCCGATCAGCATCCGGTTGAACAAATACCACATGCCAACGCTGCAGATCAGCATCGGCAGCACCAGCCACGGCAGCGGCCCCAGCATTGATCCGGTGCCAAACGATTTGACGCTTTCCGGCACGCCATAAAACGGCTGCGCCTCGGTTATGCCAAGGTTGATACCCTTGTAGATCTGCAACCCGGCCAAGGTGATGATGAAGGCCGAAATGGCGGTTCGCGCAATGATGTAACCGCCTGCCATGCCTGCCAGCACGCCGATGCCAAGTGCCATGCCCAAGGCTAACGGCACAGGCACGCCGAACCGTTCCATCAGGCCGACAAAACTGATCGCCACAAGCCCGCCAATTGAGCCCAGCGCCAGGTTCATTTGGCCGATACCGATGATGACCAATTGCCCAAGCGCGATAACCATGTTCACCGAAATCGCCGACAGCAGCACAAAGATGTTGAACGGCGACAAGAACGCGGGCTGCAACAGGCTGATGCCGATTATTGCGGCAAGGCTCACAACGCCCGGGCCAATCCAGTCATTGTCAAAAGCACGCGTCAGGCGGCTGTCTGAATTGCCATGAACCGCCATCAGATCATTCCTTTGGTTATAAGAAACTGCTGCCGGGCGCGGTCGGCCAGCACAGCAACCAGTAGCATTGCACCAAGGCTGGCCAAAATCCAAAATTCCCCCACCCGCATCAACAGCAGGCCCGATGTCATCACATTGACAAAACCCGCCCCCAAAAGAGTACCGATCACCGACACCCGCCCTCCGGATAAAAGTGTGCCGCCAAGCACTGGCGCAAGAAACGCCGGAAGCAACCAGTCTTGCCCAAGGTGGCCGGCCATTGACGGCACCGATGCCCCGGTGCGCGCTGTCACCAACAACCCGGCTATGGCGGCCAAAGCGCCTGTAAGAATGTGGCAAGCCATGATAACGCGCCCGGTGCGGATGCCTGAAAGCTCTGCCGCGCGCGGGTTTGCACCGGCTGCCAGCATCTGGCGGCCCAAGGTTGTCACCTTGTAAAATGCTGCCAAAAACAGGCACATCGCTATGGAAATCAGTAAAAGTGGCGAAATGGTTTTGAAGAATTTCATCTTGCCAAACGCCTGCACCTCGAGCGGCAGGCCGTTATAGGCGTTGGCCTTGGTCAAAAAAATCATGACGCCGAAAAAGATGCTCATGCTGGCAAGCGTGATGATGAAACTATGGACGCCTGATTTCACCACGGTGAAGCCATTGATAAAGCCAAGACTTGCGCCGAACAGCACTGCAAACGGTATTGCAAGCAAGATCGGCAGCCCCAGAATTTGCACCAGCCAGCCAAAGGCCATGGCACAGCAAACCCCAATTGCGCCGACCGAAAGGTCAAGACCGCCGGTGACAATCACCGCCATCATCGCAAGCCCGATCATGGTGTCGATGCCAATCTGACGGCCAATTGTGAACAGGCTAAAGGGCGATGTGAAGCCTTCCAGCGTGACCGAAAACACCAAAACTGTCAGCGCGATAAGAACTGCCAAACCGAACTCGTTGCTCAGTAGCAATCGCAGACCGCTAGAGGCCCGCTCATGAGAAGCCATACGTTTTTTTGCCGGGTCGACGTCGCTCAAAGCTTGGCTCATGGGTTACTTCGATCTGGAAAAAGCGTGCGAAAATGTGGCGGCCGCTACTGAGAGAGCAGCCGCCACAATGCCAATCAGACAGGGAGCGTGTCTTATGGGCAAGCCAGAAAGTTGGTGTCCATGTTGGCCTTCAGGTCAGCCGAGATACCGACCATAGCGTTCACATAGGTAGGTGCGCTGGCCATATCGACAAACACCGTGCCGCTATCCACAAACTTGGCTGTCAGTGCGTTGGATTTATACGGTGCATCGGCCTTCAATGTGCATCCAGACCGTAGTTTGTCCAAAACGTAAGAGCCGATATAGCCTTGGCCATAGGGGTTCTGCAGCATGGTGCCGTCGACGAAGCCGTCGGCAATTGCCTTGATCACCACTTCGTCATGATCGATGCCAACCATTTTGATGCGTTTGTCGCCAATCTTGCGCAGCGAATTTGACGCGACCACTGCTGGAACCCAAGCTGTCGTCACGATGCCGTCAACTCCGGCAGCATTTGCAGCAAGGTAGGCGTTGATCTTCTCTTCGGCTGGCTGTGGCGCATCAATATCGGCGATGACCTGAACCACGCTCACGGCACCATTGGTTTCATCGGCGGCCTTTTGCACGGCGTCGATGCGCAACTGCGTATTTGGATCCACCAAGAAGCCGGTGAAGTGAGCGATCTTACCCTTGCCGCCCATGACACGGATTAGCTCTTTCGTGCCGAGATAGGCCGAATTTCCAGTGTCGGTGCCAAGGCAGAACAATGCTGGCGAAGGGTCTTTCAGGCAGCCGGCAGTTGCAATGACCTGACCACCATTATCGACCAATTCCTGCGCAACTGAGCTGGTACCAACCGCATCGCCCGGAAAAATCAGAAACGAGTTATAGCCTTGCGTCAGCAGGCTTTCGAGCAGCTGGCTTTGCAGGTTTAGTTCCCACTTGGCCGGAACGCGGTAGTCCCCTGCGCCAAGTTTGAACTCTTTCATGGCGTCCATGCCAGCCTGTTCCCAAGCTGCAAAATAAGGGTGCGGGCCGCCAGGAACGAGCGCAACCTTCGTGCCTGAATCAGCGAAAGCCGGGGCGCAGACAATAGTGCTCATCAGCAGCGCAGCTGCTACTTTTGATATCAACTTCATAATGATTTCTCCCAAGGAAATGCCGTTATCGGCGTGGTTTTCAATACTAATATATTGGTTATTTATAGCAAGTGTTTTCTTTGGTCGATAAAGCAGTGTGGCAATCCAAGTTCAGGTGACAGACAAGGCGTTGAATGCGGTCCAATCCAATATTTTGGCATCGCGCAAAAGTGCCGCGTTACGGACAAGACTGCTGGCTTTGGCAGACCCGATCAGCACCGACGCCACCGCCGGATGTTCCAGTACGAATCGCATGGCAGCCTCAGGCAGAGTTGAGCCCTGCCGCTTTGCCTCTGCCTCCATTGCGTTTACACGGGCAATGATGTCTGCACTGGCAGGCCCATAGTCGTGATGCGCCCCCGGCACAGCGCCGGTTGCCAATATACCAGAGTTGAACACCCCGCCGATCACAACCGCTGTGCCAGCCGCAAGGCATTTCGGCATAATTTCGGCCGCACCAGTGCGGTCCAGCAAGGTGTAGCGACCTGCAAGCAGCAGACAATCCAACTTGACACGGTCCATCACCGCAACAATCGCCGACACTTCGTTCATGCCCAACCCATAGCCAGAAATCGCTCCTGCGGATTTGAGCGCATCGAGCGCTTTCAGCCCGCTATCCATGAAGCTTGCAAAATGGACGTCGTAAGCCGCACCCAAACTGCGCTTTTCCAGATCATGCACAAAAAGGATGTCGATCTTGTTCAGCCCCAGCCGTGCAAGGCTGTCTTCATAAGACCGCATGATCGCGTCATAAGAGTAGTCAAAATCCACAGTAAACGGCAGCGGATCGACAAAACCGTGGTCGGGCACCTGATCCTGTGGCACAGCGCGCAGCAGCTTGCCCACCTTGGTGGACAGCACATAGCCGGACTTGTCGCGCAGAAAATCACCGATCCTGCGCTCTGACAGGCCAAAGCCGTAAAACGGCGCGGTATCAAAATAGCGCATGCCTTCGTCCCAAGCGGCCTGCATAGCGATCATTGCAGCCTCGCGCCCGACAGGCGCATAAAGCCCGCCAATCGCAGCGCCGCCAAAGCCCAATTCCGTTACTTGCAATCCAGTTGTTCCAAGTGCTCGCATCATGTTTTTTCTTTCAAGGCCTTGCAGCCAAGCGCATGTGTGCCGCGGGCAAGACGCCAAAATCGCGGATATCAGCCAATGCGGTTTCCAGCGCCGGGGCAAGATAATTGTTCAAGTCCAATCCAAATACCGAAGAAAGGCCGAGGTAAGCCCGCACCGTCTCTGCCACCGGCAGCCCGGCGGTCGGCAAATTCGGCCACCCCTGCAATTGCGGGTCCGACAGTGGCAATGCACGCCCGGCCTCATCCGTGCCCTGACAAGACCTGATCCACGCGGCCAAGGCAAAGCACAGCATCGGGGTTGGACGGCCCATCGCAATGAGATCGCGCAAAGGGGCGACAATACGCTGTGGCACCTTAAGGCTGCCATCCGTTGCGATCTGCGCGGTTCTGTGATGCAGCGCCGTGTTGTCAAACCGCGTCATCAGGCGCGCGGTATATCCGGCAACGTCTGTGCCCGGTGCAATCGTCGGCGCGACCTCGGCCCAATAGGCGGCGATGAACGCCCGGATCACAGGATTTCCGTAGGCATCGGCAACCGTGGCGTGGCCAGAAACGCGACCCATCGCGGCAATCGTAGAATGCGCACCATTCAAGAGGCGCAGCTTCATCGCCTCATAGGGGCCGATCCCATTGGCAAACACAACGCCTGCGCGCTCCCATTGAGGGCGGCCGGTGGGAAAGTGATCCTCGATCACCCACTGAAAATACGGCTCGGCCATAACCGGGCAAGCGTCCCGCATACCCAAACGGGCTGCAACTATATCACGGTCGGCATCGGTTGTGGCCGGTACAATGCGGTCTACCGTGCAGGAGGGGCAAGCGACTTCATCCATAACATAGCGGCCAAAGTCAGCGTCGCGGGATACCGCAAACTGGCCAAGAACTCTATGCAGGAAATGGCCGTTATCGGGAAGATTATCGCATGATAACAGCGTGAAGGGCTTCACCCCGACCGCGCGCCGCATCGCGAGTGATTGCGCAACAAAACCCAGCACTGTCCGTGGGCTATCAGGGTGCGCCAGATCATGCTGTACCCCGGGGTCGCCGAGCTGCAGGCCTCCATCCGCAATGTCGGCGGTGTAGCCTTTTTCGGTCACTGTCAGCGATACGATCTTAACAGCTGGGTCCGCCATCATTGCAAGCAATGCCCCGGGATCCTCTTGCGCCACAAATGTCTGGTTGATTGCACCGATAACGCGCAGGGCCTGATCTGCATTCTCACGCAGCGCCAACGTGTAAAGACCGTCCTGAGGTGCCAGTGCATCGCGTGTGTCAGGGTTTCGCAAAGAGGCAGCGGCGATGCCCCAATTGGTTTCGCCAGCGTTGAGGCAGTCGTCGGTAAACGCAGCCTGATGCGCACGGTGAAATGCCCCCAGACCCAGATGCACAATTCCCGTCTGCACGCCTGAGCGGTTATATAAGGGCCGCGCGATATCCGCGGGAAGGTGTCTGAGGTTGGCGTTATTAAGACGGATCACAACCGCCCCTCATCGAGCCGGTAAGCCTCTGCCGCAGACGTCCATAATACCGCGTGCTGATCTTCTTGATCCAGCTCTGCAATAGCATTCCGCACCAGATCAACGGTTCTCCCGTAGTCAGATGCCAGCAAACTGACCGGCCAATCCGTACCCATCATACAGCGCCGTGGGCCAAAAATGCGCAACACTTCGGCGATGTACGGTGTGATTTGTTCCGGTGTCCAATTTGCCCAATCAGCCTCGGTCACCATACCAGACAACTTGCACCAGACATTCGCCTCATACCCGAACGGTTCCATCAGCTTGGACCATTGCGAAAAGCCATTTTTGGCAATCTCTGGCTTTGCGATGTGGTCGATGACGAAACGCAGGTCCGGCAAAGCCCGAACGGTTTCCAGCGCTGCAGGCATCTCTCGCGGGCGGATCAGCAGATCGTAAACCAATCCCCGTGCCTCAACAGCCCGCAGCCCGCGCCATACATCCGGACGGCACAGCCAGCGCGGGTCGGCTTCGTCATGCACTTGGTGGCGGATCCCGACCAGCCATTTACCGCCCGGACCAGCCAGCAAATCATCCAGCCTTTCGCCCACATCCGGGGCGGCAAGATCGACCCAAGCCACCACACCGGCGATGAAATCGGTCGCCTCTGCCAGCACCAGAAATGCTTTCGATTCCGCATAGCTTGACCAAGTTTGCACCAAAATGGTTTTCCGCACCCCCGCCGGAGCGAGCAGCGGGCGCATGTCATCCGGGGTAAAGACCTGGCGGATCGGCAAAACCGAACCAACCATCCACGGATAGTCGCCCTTGTCGGGGTCCCAGAAATGGTGATGCGCATCGATAGCAGGCAGTTTTGTGGCTGGAAGTTTGGGGGCAGATGTCATGACTTAATCCATGTGAAAGATGTTTTCCATGTAGGCCCACCACTCGCCGGGCTGGCGCGTCGTCAAGGGGTCCTGACAGGGATCGGTTTCGCGAAGCCACGCTTGCGTTTCTGGTTCTGCAGCAATGGCGCGGCCGGATGCAGCAAAATCCTCGCCGACATACTCGAAGGTTCCGAACAACAGATTTTCCGGCTCTTTCAGGTAAATATCGAAATTACGCCAACCGTTGCGACGCATCGCATCAAGCACACCGGGCCAAACATCCGCATGCAGCCGCTTATAATCTGCAACCCGCTCCGCCTTTAACCCGATGACCATACCGAACCGCTTAGTCAAAGTGCAGCCCTCCGTTCACATCAATTACTTCACCGGTAATGAACCCTGCCAAAGGTGAAGCGAGGAACATGACGGCATGTGCCACCTCTTCGGGCTCACAAAACCGCCCTACCGGAATGAGCGCAAGCTGTGTCTGTCGCTGCGCTTCGCTTAACTGTTCGGAAATCATCGCTGACATCACATATGCAGGGGCCACTGCATTAGACGTCACCCCCTCGCCCGCGACTTCCCGGGCAATTGCATAGGTTAAACCGATCATCGCTGTTTTCGACACTGAGTAGGCCGTGCCGGCAGTAAGCCCGCCGCATTTGGCGGCATAAGACGACATGTTGATCACTCTGCCCCAGCGCGCAGCGCGCATTCCCGGCAGGAAGGCCTGCGCCAGAAGAAACGCAGCATCGACGTTGACGCCGTGCACCCGGTGCCATTCTTGCAATGAGGTCACCGCAATCTTTTCAAAGTTCAATATGCCGGCATTGTTGACCAAAATGTCGATACGCCCAAAACGCGCCAACACATCTGCGGCCATCGTGGAAACCGCCGCAGCATCCGACAAATCAACAATCACCGCGTGTCCGCCAAGGGCCTCCGCCATGGTCTTGATTGGTCCTACCGCAACATCAACTAATACGACCAGAGCACCTTGATCCGCCAAAGCCGTTGAGATGGCTACGCCGATGGCACCTGCAGCGCCTGTGACCAAGGCTACTTTTCCGCGCAGTGTCATATCCGGATTCGTCTTTCGCTCATTTTGCTGCCTTACCGTACTTCGACCAAACCGCGCGTCATCCTATCTGAGATCCGGCGTTGCAAAAAAAGATGCTGGTTGTTTAGCGGTTCAAACAAACGGGATGTGTCAGAAGCGTCGGTGTTCAACTTGCTATTAAACCAATATATTGGTATTTATTGCCTGTCAACACGGATATTCGTTGCCGAAGGCTTATAGCTTCTGTGCCATAAAAGGTGACCAGTTGCAAAGCAAATGGGCCGGAGCTATTTGCGGAGTTAATGTAAAGGCGGATAAAATGGCGCGACCCAAGAAAAACGACCCTGATGCACATAGCTCAACCGACACCAGTATATTGGGGCTGCCAGGTCATCTGATATATCTGATTGATCCGGCGCTGCCAAAGACATCCCAAGTCTACACGATCATGCGTCGTGCGATTGTTAACCTGCACCTTGCACCCGGCAGCAATGTCAACGAAAAACTGATTTGTGACCAACTGGGCATCTCCCGTACGCCATTGCGCGAAGCGATACTGCAATTGCAGTCAGAGAACCTAGTTTCAGTGATCCCAAACTCCGGAACCTATGTGTCTAAGATCGACTTGCAGTCCGTGTTTGACGGCCAACTTGTGCGTGACGCGTTGGAGCTGAAGGTAGTGCGCCTTGCCGCCAACCGCATGACCCCACAGTTTGAACGCGCACTGGATTTCAACCTTCACCAACAAAAACGGCTGGCGGCAGATCTCGATTATGACGAATTCTACCGCTTGGACGAGGCTTTTCATGCGATGATCTGCGAGTTCGGTGCTTCTGCCCACATTTGGAAGGTCATCAATAACGCGAAGGCCCAGTTAGACCGTGTGCGCCGCATGTCTTATCCGCTAGTTACCCATCTTGATTTGGTGCTGAACGAACATATTGCTGTTGTTGACGGTCTGAAACAACGGGCGCCCGAGCTGGCAGCCGCTGCCATGAAAATTCACATTGACCGGGTGTTTACTGTGATCCGCCGTCTGATCGCTGAGCGGCGCGATTATTTTGCTACCGATGCGAGTGAACTGCTTGACGGCTTTATGAACGATCGTTGATCCAATGACCCGTTTGAAGTTTGCCTCCATAGGCGAATGCATGATTGAGCTTAATAATATTGACCTGGTTCAGGGCGGAGCAAGCCTTGGCTTTGCTGGCGACACTCTGAATACTTCAGTTTACTTGTCACGGCTTGGTTGCGATGTCAGCTACATCACGAACCTTGGAAGGGACCCGTTTTCGATCCAGATGCTGCGCCGGTTCGAATCCGAGGGGATAAACTGCGACTTGATCGGGCAGCATGAAACCTGCCTTCCCGGTGTCTATGCGATCGAAACTGATCATAGAGGTGAACGGTCTTTTCACTATTGGCGCGAGGCTTCTGCGGCACGGACGTTGTTTTCCGGCATTGGGGCCAGCCTTGTCGATCTGGCAGGTTTTGATGTGATCTATCTGTCGGGCATCACCCTTGCGATTTTGCCGCCTTCAGTGCGCGCAACATTAATTGCCACTGCAACCGTGTTGAAGAATGAAGGCAAACAAGTGGTTTTCGACACCAACTATCGCCCCCGCCTGTGGCTTGACGATGCGACCGCCCGGGAATGTTTTGATGCGATGTGGGCCGCAACAAGTGTGGCACTGCCGTCATATGATGATGAAGAACGGCTTTATCCCGGCTTGTCGCCTTTGCAAATCGTTGACCGGATCGCCGGATTGGGACCATCCGAAGTAGTATTGAAGAATGGCGCGCGCGGCCCGATGATACGGTATCGCGGTAAGACGGTTCAAACCGCAATGGCCGCTGCCGTGCAGGTCGTGGACACTTCGGGTGCGGGCGACAGTTTCAACGCGGGCTACCTGGCGGCGCGGTTGCGGGGCAAGACACCCATAAAAGCGGCTGCGGCGGGCCACGCGCTTGCCAGCTTGGTTATTTGTCACCACGGCGCGGTGATTGTGCGAGAATCGATGCCTGTGCTTTAACGGTTAGCAATTAATTCCCGTCACCAGCGGATGATCCAGCGCCGTTATGATGCCGCGCAGCTCTGCCAACCCTTTCAGCCGCCCAATGGTGGGATAGCCGGGCTGGCCCTTGCGCCCGAGATCGTCCAAAATGTCTTGCCCGTGATCGGGACGGAACGGAATGTTCCAGTCTTGGCGACCCTCTTTTCGGCGGCGGCGTTCTTCCGCCAGAATAGCCGCGATAACAGCGACCATATCGGTGTCGCCGCCAAGGTGCTCGGCTTCATAAAAACTGTCGCGCAGGTTGCTGCCTTGACGGCGGACATTGCGCAAATGCAAGAAGTGCACGCGCGGCCCAAGGCGCTGCATCATCGCGGGTAAATCATTGTCAGCCCGGGCGCCCAAAGAGCCGGTGCAAAGTGTCACGCCATTGGCCGAAAGGTCGACGGCATCCAACACCAACCGGTAGTCCGCTTCGGTTGACATGATCCTTGGCAAGCCCAGCAGCGGAAATGGCGGATCATCTGGATGACAGCAAAGCCGCATCCCCAATTCCTGCGCCAGCGGCGTGACTTCGGCCAGAAAATCAATGAGATGTCCGCGCAGGGTATCTGCCGAGATTGCGCCATATTCCGCAAGATGCGCACGCACATCGGCCAGCGTCATCGTTTCTGCCGCCCCCGGCAAACCAAATACGACATTGCTTGCCAAGGCTTTACAGGCATCATTGCTCATTTCCGCAAACCGGCAGGTCGCCGCCTCAATGATATGCCCTGGAAATTCGGCAGCCGCTCCGGGGCGTTTCAGAATGTGAATGTCAAATGCGGCAAAATCGACGATATCGAACCGCATACAGGTGCCGCCATTTGGTAGCCGCCACGCCAGATCGGTGCGGGTCCAGTCCAGCACCGGCATAAAGTTATAGCAGATCACCTCGATCCCCGCCTTGGAGACGTTGGTCATACTGGTTTTCCAGTTGGCAATATGGTCGCGCCAAGCGCCCTTTTGCTTCCTTATGTCCTCTGACACCGGCAGGCTTTCAACCACGTCCCACCGCAGTGTTGACGGCGCACCGTCCTTCATCCGGCCGATCATTGCATGTCTTGCGGCAATTTCCTCCGGCGACCAAATCGCTCCGGTTGGCACATGATGCAAAGCCGAGACGACGCCCTCGACGCCTGCCTGCATCATGTCGTTGACCGAAGCCAAATCTTTCGGCCCGAACCAGCGCCAAGTTTGGTGCATCAATGAAACCTTTCAAGGTGAAAATTGCCATGCTATCCCGTATCTCATAACCAATATATCAGTATTTTATTTCAGGCAAGCCGCTTGTTTTTTTCTCAGCTTTGCGTGAAAAACTCTGCACGCCTATCTTAAATTCACACACCAGCCGCGCTGGAGGTTCCCAACTTTTCGGGCACTTTGGTGTTTAGTCCCCGTATTTGATCGGTTGGATTTAGTGTGGTTTCTCTGGCTTGGTTTGAATAGACTTTGAAGACGGCGTGCACCCTAAACTGTGCCGTTTGATGCTTAAGCGCAGAGTTACCGAACAACAGCTGAATGCCGCCAACGTCATCAAATTTTCTACACGGGCTTAAATAAGCGGGCGAGGCTCGGCAAAGGCAAAATGTTGGGTCTGGTTCAAATGCCTGTAATGTTGCGTTATCAGATTTTGGCCAAGCGTCTGCATCAAAACCTACAAAACAGTTTACACCAAAATGAGCGGTTGCCAGCATAACCTCTTGGAAAATCGCAACTTGGTTGCAAACACAGTTTTTGGCCTGACCCAGTTCAGTCTTTACGCGCCGGTGACCCGCTTTGCGGTTCGATGTTTGAAATCTCTTTATTGAGGCGCGCGCGGAACACATCTGGCATGCTCCAATCTGGCTGATGACCGAGGAGCAATTGCAAAAAACCAATTGAAAATCTGTTGTCTTCGCGAATATTCTCACGGAATGACCACCAATGACGAAGATCGTCAAAGGCTGACGCTAAGTCGGGCCGATCCTTGAATTCCTGTTCGGTCGCAGCTGCGTGAACGGTCAGACAAAACAAAGTGCAAACGTAGCCTTCGGGCCAAAATGCGGCAGCGGAATCTGGGGCGGCTATAGTGGGAACGGAAAGGGCTTGCAGCGGCAAGTTACCCGTAAATTCGCGCAGCATTAAACCGGCTGCAAATTCAAAATAGTCCTTGCGGGCAGATTTATCGGATGGCTTTTGCCGCTCAACCGCGCGCAACCAAGACACAAAAGTTGCGGCCAGCTTTTCGTCGTCGATGCAAAAATTGCAGCCGATTTCAGCGCCAATTTCAGCGGCAAATTTCTCAAACGCAGCTCGAAACCAACGCAGACGACGAACTGAAATCCGCAATGGTTCGTTCGTCGGCAGCAGTTTATGGTCGGTCGGCTGTCTATCAGACATGGCGAATAAATTCAGAAAAAAGCGCCGCCAAAGCTGTTTGATCGCGCGACAAAAACGCTTTGCCAATATCCACTGAGATTGCGATTGAAATATCAATTGCCGCACTTAAGGCAGCTTCATCTTCGGTTTCTGAGCGATTGGATTGGAGCCATAGCACCACTGCAAACAATGTGACGGGCTCAATAAGAGACTGAGGAATTCGGGCTGGCCCGTATGCGAGACCAGTCAATACATTGGCTTCGTGCAAATCAATGATCAATTTGGCCGCTGCTGCGGCATCCGCATCCTCTGGCATATCGGCTTGTTTAAAGGCTTTGCAGGCGTTTAATTCGCTAACAAACATTCCTTCAGCGTTGAGCTGTTTTAATACAGTTTGAGTTCCGGCATAAAAGGAGACCGAAAACGCTAGACCACCATCTTTTTGGCCGGCGAACGATTGCAGTGACGGGATCGTTTGGTTGGTAACTCCGAGCGCTTTTTTCCCTAATCTTGAGGCAGCACTGTCGACGCGCTTAGCCAACCGGTTTGATTTTCGCAACGCGATGCTGGCAAGGTCAGCTGCAGGGGACGGCAAAACATCTGATGAAAGCGTATCGTTAATCGAGTTCCCGCTAATGCGCAGCACGTGGCGCATTCCGCGCAGAGCTTCGCGCAATTTCAATATGCCGTGCGACTGCGAGGCGGGGGTAAGCAACTGAACACTCCATGTTTGTGCATACCAAACTAACACAGGATTTGCCCGACAGGAAGCGTCACACGCTGTGGCGCAACGGCGTATTGCGAATAAATGCCTGCGTCGTTGAGTAGTCTATCAAACCAGCCTGACTGCCCAGCCCGGTTGCGTTTTGCGCCGATGATGCTTGCGCCAATTGAACCGTTTCTTGCGGCGTTAGCCCTTTGGTCAACCCCGTTGCAAACCCGCCATTGAAACAATCGCCACAGCCACATGTGCACTTCACATCCACAACAAAGGCAGGCGATTGGAAAGTCGTGCCGTCTTTTGAGAAATAAAACGCCCCATCCGCCCCAAGGGTCAGGATGACGCAACCTGCCCCGCGGTCCAGCAAAAACTGCGCTAGATCATGATTTTCATGCATGCCTGAAAGAGCGCGGGCTTCTTCCTCTGAAGGCATAAAGTAATCAGTGTATGGCAATAGCCGTTCCACTTTTGGCAGATCGGCTGCAGTGGATGCAAAAACATCCAGTGTGGTAATGACGCCGCGGCGCTTTGCTTCAACCATGACCTCCTTTGTGCGACCGGAATCGTCCATCCGGTTCATCAAGCCCACCCCGCCTATATGCAAAATTCGGGTGTCGAGCAGCCGGTCAACTTGCGCGTCGCTGACGAAAAACCCATCCGTCGCACCGCGCTTATGGAGTGCCGGTCTTGCGCCATCAGGCCGCGTGGTGACGATTGAGCTGGATGTCGAATAACCCTCGCAGCGCTGCATCATGTCGATATTGATGCCGTAATGGGCGAGTTTCATGAGCACCCAGTCGCCCATGTCATCATAACCGACGCCACCGATAGCTTGCACCTTCAACCCATGTTTGGCTGCAACAATGCTGGCCGACCCTGCAGCGCCTGAGACAGCAAGGGCAAACTCTTCCACAAAATATGTCCCGCCGCCCGGTGCAATGTGCGTGACCGGTCGGCAAAGGGCGTCAAACGTGTAAAAGCCCATACAAGACAGGTCGAACCGTGGGCTCATATCGCCCCCCGGATCCGTTCGCCATTTTCGCCAAAAAAGTAAAGCCGGGCCGGATCAAACCCGATACCAATAGGCTCGTCGATATCTGATCGGTAGTCCCGGGCAGCTTTAATTTCGATTTGTTTGCTGCCAACCATCACTGTCAAATAGGTCATATCGCCGGTGGGTTCGACGCCGTAAACCAAGCCTTGGACATGATCACCGCCAACGCGGCAATCTTCCGGGCGTATTCCGAGTGTCACTTTGCCTTGCAGATGCGTCGGGCAAGGGGCTGTGATTCCGGGGGCCGTAAACCGGCCGTTTTTGACAACGCCCTCAATCAAATTCATCGGCGGACTGCCGATAAAGCCCGCAACAAACGTATTGGCCGGATCAGAATAAATCTGATCCGGCGTGCCTACCTGTTGGATGACGCCATGGTTCATGATCACAATACGGTCAGCCAGTGTCATGGCTTCAATCTGGTCATGGGTGACATAGACCGTGGTGATTTTAAGTTGCCGTTGCAGGTGCTTGATTTGAACGCGCATGGACGCGCGCAATTTAGCGTCTAAGTTAGAAAGCGGCTCGTCCATGAGAAATACTTGCGGCTCGCGAACGACGGCCCGAGCAAGTGCTGCACGTTGGCGTTGGCCACCGGACAAGGCGCCAGGTTTTCGCTCAAGATAACTGCCCAGCTCAACCATATCGGCAGCGCGCCGGATGAGCTTGTCATGGTCTGCTTTCGGCACCCCGCGCATTCTCAGCGGAAAGCGGATGTTTTCGTAAATCGACATGTTGGGGTAGAGGGCATAACCCTGAAACACCATTGCAACATCGCGGTCTCGGGCATCGACATCATTCATCACTTCGGTGCCGATGATGACCTCGCCGTCACTCGGGTGTTCAAGCCCCGCGATCATGCGCATAGTGGTGGTTTTGCCGCAACCAGACGGGCCAAGCAGAACAAGAAACTCTTCGTCGTGGATGTCCAACGAAATATTTTGCACACCAACAAATGAACCATAACGTTTGGCAATATTTTTAAGGTGGATCGAAGCCATCGTTTATCCTTTTACTGCGCCCATGGTCAGACCGCGCGATAAGTGTTTTTGTATGAGGATCACGAGGATCAAAATCGGCGCAAAAGCGAGGAAAGACACCAGCGCAATCGCATTATAAATCACGCCGTCGGAGCCACCGGTAAAATTGGCCAGCGCCACAGACATTGTATAGGCCTTTGATGTGGACGCTATCAGCAGCGTGAAGAGAAACTCATTGATTGCAAAGATAGTCGCGATGACAGCGGCCGTGATTATGCCCGGCAGGCAGGCAGGCACGATGATTTCCCACAGGATCCGCAGGTCGCCGGCGCCATCTGTGCGCGCCGCATCTTCCAGCTCTTTGGGTATATCCAACATGTAGCTTCTGATAATCCATGTCACCAAAGACAAGTTAATCGCAGCGTAAATCAGCATAAGTGCCCAGACTGTATCGAGAAGACCCATGTTGCGGAACAGAAAAAAGATAGGCACCGCTACTATGGCCGGTGCCATCATTCGCGTGGACAAAATGTAAAAACCAATATCCTCGCGCCCTTTAAATTCGTAGCGCGCCAACGCATAGGCAGCCGGAATGGCCAACGCTAAGTCGATAATCACAGAACCCGACACCGCCAGAAATGAGTTGCGCAAGTACTGCCCGATAGGCCAATCGCTCATGAGTAGGTGCCATGCGTCCAGACTGAAAGTCGGCCAATAAATTGGCGATGGGGTTATGATTTCGGTGCGCGGACGGAACGCAATTGTGAAAAACCACAAAATTGGCAGCACGCAACACGCGGCCCAAGAGCCTAACACCAGATAGCGAAGCACCATGCTTTCGCCGCGGGATTTGCGCTTAACCAGCCTTGCCGTGCTTTTGGACATTATTTTTTCCCTGAGTGAAAAGCACGCCGCACTACAGTTTGCGCGATGATAATGGTCAAGACCAGCATCAACACCGACGCAGCGGAAGCATAACCGAAGTTAAACATGCGGAAGCCTTGGCGGTAAATGAAAAAGCTCATCGTTTCAGTCGCGCCGCCCGGGCTGCCTTGGGTCATAATATAAACATTGGTGAACATCGTGGTAATGTCGATGCCACGCAAAGTGATGGCGACAACAATAATCGGGCGCATCATTGGCAATGAAATATTCCAAAAGATCGCAGGCCAACTAGCGCCATCAAGGCGCGCCGCCTCCTCAATCTCTTGATCTTGGCCCTGTAGTGCGGCCACAAATATGATAAATAAAAATGGCGTCCACTGCCAGACATCGGCCACGATCAAGGTCAAACGGGCGAGCGGAATCGAAGCGATCCAATCCACATTTTTGGAAACAATTCCAAGGCCCATTAAAATGTCTGAGATCACACGGCCGTCGTTAAAACCAAGCTTCCAAATGAACGCTACCGCCGACGGCATGAAAAGCATGGGCATGAGATAGACGATGCGCCAGCCTTTTATGAACGGGTCGCGGTAACAGAAATAGGCGACCGTCATGGCAATTACGGTCTGCAGCACCAAAGAAATGCCACCGATAATTGCCGTGTTACCCAATGCTGCCCAAAATTCGCGGTCGGACATCAGACGGGTGTAGTTATCAACCCCGGCCCAATTCCAGGCCTTGAAGGTAACGACAAACAGACTTTGATAAATTGCAAAAACGCCGGGATAAAGCGTGATTGCCATCAAATACAGCAGTGCCGGCGCAACCAATAAATAGGGGAACGCTTTGCGCAGAGCGGGTGATCGGCGACGCGGAGCTCGCATGGGGGCGACTTGCGCCGCCCCCTTGATCCGACTTGGGTGGATGATTGTGTCCAAGGCTCAGAACGGCAATGCTTTGCCGGCGCCAACATAAGTGCCAGCTTTGACATCTGCATATTTGACGGGCGCTTTGTCTGTGCCAAAACCGTTCTTTGCCATGATGGCCTTCCACGCTGTCTGGCCGTTTTCCAGAGCCTCTTTGCCCGTGATCTGGCCGGTAATTGCCCGGTTGATCTCATTGCCCAAGGCTTGCTCCATTTCGAACATGCCGGGCAGGCGTGGACTACACCAAGCATGCGGCAGGCTATCTGACCAGACTTTCATAGGCTGAGAAACCATACGCAGCTTTTCGTTGGTCAGGACTGATTTATAGCCTGGAGCCACACCGTTAGCATTAACCTCGTTCATTGCCATAATTGAACTTGTGGTCAGGAAGGCCAGCATCAGGAAGGCACCTTCTGGGTTTTTGCTCGATGCTGTCACAACCGATGTAGAGCCCGCAATGTTTGGTGGTGCAAAAACGCCACCGGCGATGCGCGGCTCGTATATCGTGACGAAATCATCAACGATTTGGCTTTGATCGGGGCGCATGGCCTGCGTCCCGCTGTCCTGCCAGCTGATGTTGGCGGCAACCTGTCCGCCCAGCCAAGCTGCGCGGTTTTCACCCCAACCAGCACCGGCTACACCTTCGATTGCGTTTTTGGAAAGTGCAAGCAGCGTATCCAAACCCTTCATCGAAGCATCAGACGTCAGCAATGGCTCAAAGTTGTCATCAAACAATTGCATGCCTGCCTGCGCAGCGATGTGCTCCCAAGAATAGGTCGACCAGAAGCCGCGTGCACCCAGCAAACCAACGCCGGCAACACCGCCGCCCAATTTGTTGGCTTCCGCAGTGACACGGATCAATTCATCGTAGGTTGGAACCGAGTTGGCGAGATCGATTTTTCCGCCAAGAATTTTTTCCATGGATGATTTCCGCAAGTGAACCATCTGGATGTCGCAGTCGAATGGAATGCCAACCAGTTTGCCACCAAAGTAACCATAGTTGAGGCGGTAGGTATCGTGGAAATCATCCAGCGGCAGTGCCCATTTCGCAGCATAGTCGTCCAATGGTGCCAAGAAGCCCGGACCCGCAAAATCGCCCAGCCAAGCCGAGAAAAACTGCAAGGCGTCAAACGAAGCATTGCCGGAAATAAATTCAGAGATGGCTTTGTCGTAGATGCTGTCGTCTGGAATTGGGACCAGTTCGACTTTGATGCCTGACAGCGCTTCAAACGGTGCAATAGCCGTCGCTGCTGATTCTTGATCCGCCGCGCCAATGGCAAAACGCACAGTTGTGCCTGACAGCTCGGTGCGGACTTTCTCCCAATCGACGGTGCGAATCCAGTCTTTTGCAGGATCCCAAAGTGGAGTGTTGTCGAGACTATAGAGTTTGCGGTAATCCTCGCGGACATAACCCTCAACAGAAATGCCATCGAGAATTTTTTGAACGTCGCCGAGCCCGGCTTGGGCAAAAGCGGGAATTTTAAGGCTGGACATGCCAGCGGCAAGTCCGAGCGCCGTGCCGGTTCTCAAGAACGAGCGACGGGAAACCTTGTTTAACTTCAGTGCCATTATTTATCCTCCCATTGCGATAGATAGAATGCTCCGCAGCCACCCATGATGCGTGGCGACAAACGCAATTCCGAATATGCGTTGGCCAGCGGCATGTGAACTTTCGTTACACTGTATGATAGTGTGTGCAGAATTTTAACGATGTCAATCAGAATCTTTCGCAATAAATGCTGCATTGCAGCAAGCACTAACAGTTGACAAAATAACAAAAGTTCAAATAGCTATGATGATAGTTTGATGAGGAGTTTGGAAATGCCGACCAATGTCGCCCTAACCGGCCTGGCCAAAGACTTGGCCGTACGCGCCGATATTGGCCGCCCGATCCGTATCGGCCTTGTGGGCGCAGGTGAGATGGGCACAGACATTGTCAGCCGCGTTTCGCATATGCAGGGGATCGAGATCGGTGCCATCAGCGAATTGAAAGCAGGCGCTGCACGCAAATCGGTGGAGATCGCTTACGGAACCGATGCTTTGGCGCGCGAAGTTTCAATAGCCGATGCTGCAAATGCCGCCATGGAAGATCGCCAGATAGCCATTACCGATAACGTCGATGCCCTGCTCGACGCGGGTCTGATCGATGTTGTGATTGATGCAACCGGTATTCCATCCGTTGGCGCCGAAATTGGTTTGCGGGCTATGGAGCGCGGTAAGCATCTTGTGATGATGAATGTCGAGGCGGACGTCACAATTGGCGCATATCTTCGCTCGGAAGCAGACCGTTTGGGAGTTGTTTATTCGTTGGGCGCGGGAGATGAGCCCTCATCGTGTATGGAACTGATCGAGTTTGTAAGCGCGATGGGCCACCGCATTATTTCTGCGGGCAAGGGCAAAAACAATCCGCTGAACATTGATGCGACGCCGGATGTTTACAATGAAGAAGCTGTGCGCCGCCATATGAACCCGCGCATGTTGGTCGAGTTCGTCGATGGCTCAAAAACCATGGTTGAAATGGCAGCTATCGCCAATGCAACCGGCTTGACCCCCGACAAGCCGGGGATGCACGGGCCAGCTGCCGGCCGCGATGAATTGAACAAAATGCTGGTTCCGCAAAGTGCCGGTGGTTTACTATCATCCTCCGAAGGGCGTGTGGATTATACAATTGGTAAGGGTGTCGCTCCGGGCGTCTTTGTGGTTGCAGAAATGGATCACCCGCGTATCCGCGAGCGCATGGAAGACCTCAAAATGGGTGAAGGTCCCTATTTCACATTTTTTAGGCCTTATCATCTGACCTCACTTGAGGTGCCGCTTACCTGTGCCCGCGCCGTGCTTTACGGAAAAGCAGATATGGTGCCGATGCCAGTGCCCGTTGCAGAAGTCTGTGCGGTAGCCAAAAAAGCCATGGCCGTTGGCGAAACACTCGATCAAATCGGTGAGTATTGCTATCGCGCTTGGATCATGACGGCGCCTGAAGCGCGCCAAGCCAATGCCATTCCTTGCGGCTTGCTGGCGGGCGCTAAAGTAACCGCCCCAATCAAAAAGGGCGAATTGATCACCAACGCAAACACTGCCGTGCCGGAGGGCAGCTTCATCGCTGTGCTCCGCGCGCGGCAAGACAAAATGTTGGGTCTTTGAAGATGTTAGCGCCCGATAACCGTCCGTTTGCCATACGCCATTTTGCGCCCGAAGCTTTGCGCGAAGCATTAAAGAAGATGTATCTCATCCGCCGGTTCGAAGAAGGCGCGGAAGACAGCTACACACGCGGCTTGATCCACGGGACAATGCACTTGTCGATTGGGCAAGAAGCAAGCGCGATGGCAACCTGCATGGAGTTGACCGATGCAGACAAAATCACATCAACCCATCGCGGCCACGGCCATTGTATTGCCAAAGGTGCCGATGTCGGCCGAATGTTCGCAGAGTTTTTCGGCAAAGAAACTGGCTACTGCCACGGGCGCGGCGGCTCAATGCATATTGCCGACGTTAAAACCGGTAACCTTGGCGCAAACGGCATCGTTGGCGGCGGCCTGCCGATCGCTGTTGGGGCTGCATTGTCGGCAAAACGGCTTGGCAAATCCGATGTGACGGTGTGCTTTTTTGGCGACGGTGCGAATAATGAAGGCGCTTTCCACGAAGCGCTGAACATGGCCTCGGTCTGGAAACTGCCCGTTATTTTTGTATGTGAAAACAACGGATACGGCATGTCGACTTCGACGGCACGGTCAACCGCGGTCAAGTTTATATCCGAACGGGCGGCCGCCTATTCCATGCCGGGTGTTACCGTGGATGGAAACGATTTTTCTGCAGTGGCAGAAGCGCTTCACATTGCAATTGCGCGGGCGCGAGCTGGCAATGGGCCGTCTCTGGTAGAGAACTTAACGTACCGTTGGCGCGGTCATTCGAAATCAGACCGCAACCGCTATCGCACAAAAGAAGAAATTGAAGACTGGATCAAACGAGATCCAATCGCGCGCTTTCAAGCCGAACTGATTGCGCATGGTGTTTTGGATGAAGTTGAAGCCGAAGCCGCCGCTGCCGAGGCGATTGCTGACGTGGAGGCTGCTATAGTGTTCGCAAAATCCAGCACAGCGCCCAACATTTCTGAAGTCACCCGCTACGTTTATGCGGAGCATTAAAATGAACGTGATCATCCAAGACCAGACCACACGCACTTTGTCTTATGCCGAGGCCATCCGCGAAGCTATGGCAATGGCCATGGAAGCTGATCCAACTGTTATTTTGATGGGCGAGGACATCGGTGTTTATGGAGGTGCGTTTCAGGTAACGCTGGATTTATTGGAGCGCTTCGGCCCTGACCGGGTTATGGATACCCCGATTTCTGAACTCGGTGGCGCTGGCGTTGCAGTGGGTGCGGCGCTGACCGGGCTAAAGCCTGTTTTCGAATTCCAATTTTCCGATTTTGCGATGCTGGCAATGGAACAGATCGTCAATCAAGCAGCAAAATTGCGTTATATGCTTGGCGGTGAAGCGTCAGTTCCAGTGGTATTCCGTATGCCATCAGGCTCTGGCACCGGTGCTGCCGCACAGCACAGCCAAAGCATTGAGGCTTGGTTTGGCCATGTTCCCGGTCTGAAGGTGCTGCAACCTTCAACACCGGAAGATGCAAAAGGCATGCTGCTGGCCGCACTGGCTGACCCTGATCCGGTGATGATTTTTGAGCACAAGCTTTTATACAAAATGAAAGGCTATGTGCCCGCCGGCCATTATTTAACGCCGATTGGCAAAGCGGCTGTGCGCCGCGAAGGAAGCGATGCCACCATTGTTGCGGGTTCAATCATGGTGCATCGCGCATTGGAGGCCGCAGAAAAACTGGCCGCAGATAATATCAGCGCGGAAGTGATTGACCTGCGTTCAATCCGGCCAATAGACCATGAAACCATTTTGGCGTCAGTTCGCAAAACCGGACGGCTCATGGTGGTGTATGAGGGCGTCAAAGCATTTGGCGTCGGGGCAGAAATCAGCGCGATGGTGGCTGAAAGTGATGCATTTGATTTTCTCGATGCTCCTATCCTGCGCCTTGGCGCGGCTGACGCGCCAGTGCCTTATAATCCCGACCTTGAACGGGCCTCCGTGCCACAGGTTGCCACAATTGAGGCTGCTGCCCGCCGCCTGACCAGCCGCGAGATTTGAGATGCCAGTCGAAGTGATTCTGCCCAAGGTCGATATGGATATGACCCATGGTACGATTGCCGTTTGGCATGTGGCCGAAGGCGACACGGTTCAAAAAGGGGCCGCTTTGTTTGACATTGAAACAGACAAGGCAGCCATGGAAGTTGAAGCGCCTGCAACTGGAACCTTGCGCCAGATTTCAGCCAAAGCAGGCGACAAAATTGAGGTCGGCACTGTGGTGGCTTGGCTTTACAGTGCGGACGAGATTTTAGGTCCAGCCATAGAGCCTGCAAATTCTGTGCAGGTTGACAACACGGGGGCGGCTCCACCAGTTCTGATACAGCCCGTCGAAGTGATCATGCCCAAGGTCGACATGGATATGACACATGGCACATTGGCAGCCTGGCATGTTTCTGAAGGGGCAAGTGTCAAACAAGGAACCACCCTGTTTGATATCGAAACCGACAAAGCCGCGATGGAGGTGGAAGCGCCTGCGACAGGCACTTTGCATCACATCAATGCAAAGCCCGGCGATAAAATCGCAGTCGGTTCTGTGGTGGCTTGGATTTATCCTGCAGGTGCGATTGTCGGTGCTATAACACTGTTTGAAGCTGAGATTGAGCCTGCTGCTGTTGAACAAATAGCGGGACCTGTGTTGCGTGCCACCCTGCCAAACACAGTTGAAATGACTGCCATTCGCGCCACTCCAGCGGCGCGCAAGGCCGCGCGTATAGCAGGCTTAGCGCTTGAAACAGTGCGCGGGTCAGGGCCTTTAGGCCGGCGACAGCGCGATGATATTACTCCGGTCACGCGGCCACTACCGGTTGTGGAAGCGCCCCAAACTTGGGTTCCTGAACGCGGGCCACTATACATCAGCCGGCGGCCCGGTGACGGCATTCCGATCATGCTGATCCACGGTTTTGCAGCCGACAGCCAGTCTTGGGCCCCTTTTGAAAAAGCGCTTGGCCAGGAACACCCGCTTATACGCGTTGATTTACCCGGTCACGGCAAATCCCCCAAACAAGGCATAAGTAGCTTTCCTGAACTCGTTAGCATCGTCTCGAAGGCATTCGACCAAGCGACACATGATGTTGGACCTGTGCATTTGCTTGGCCATTCGCTTGGCGGCGCTCTAGCGATTGCTCTTGCAGATATTCGCGGTCGCAAAATAGCAAGCCTATCGGCTATCGCACCGGCAGGTCTTGGACCGGAGATTGATGCTGATGCGTTGGGCGGTATTGTGCGCGCGACCAGAGTTGAAAGCCTTGCCCCATGGCTTCGACGTTTAACGGCCACGCCCGAAGGCATTAGTGATGACTATGCACGCGCGGCAATGTCCTCTCGGTCTGACCCCGCATTGCGGGCCGTACAGTCTGAGATGACGGCGGCTTTATTTCCCGACGGCGTGCAATCGTTCGATCTGCGCGCAGCGTTATCGCGATTAAAGTGCGCCACTCAGATATTGTGGGGGCGGCAAGATCATATTTTACCAAGTCGCCACGCACTTGCAACGAACGGCGATTTTGCTATTCATCTTCTAAATGCGGCAGGCCATGTGCCGCAAATCGAATGTCCGGAGCGGGTCGCGCGTATCTTCAAGCATTTTGTTGCAGGATATCGGGTACTCGTTTGAATGACGGAAAGTCATATTGATGCTATCCATCACACCGTCACTCGTTTCCCAAAGTGATGCTGATCGGCTAAGAGCCCGCGCAGTGTGGTTGTACCATGTTGAGGGATTAACCCAGAATGACATCGCCAAGCAATTGGGCATCAACAGGATTATGGTTGTAAGGCTTTTGGCTGATGCGCGGCGGCGCAATGAAGTTCGGGTCACAATTTCAGCACCTCTGACCGAATTGATGCAAATCGAGCGCGAGGTCGAGTTAAAGTATGGCATCGGACGCGTTATTGTCGCGCCATTTTCCGACCCAGAAGGCGACCCTGTCAAAGTCATTGCCGCTGCTGCCGGCGCTTTCATATCCGCTGAAATGAAAGCTGGAATGACTGTCGGCGTTGGTTGGGGACGCACACTTTACAACACTTTGCCGTTTATTTCGGGCGAAACTCTTGAGGATTTCCGTGTTGTCTCACTGCTTGGTGGCATTGCGGCGGCGCGGCGTTTTAACCCTGCTGAGTTTGCGTGGCAATTTGCCGAACTGTTTCAAGGCGAAGGTTTTCTCATACCCGCCCCCGCTGTGGTTGACAGTCCCGATACAAAATATGCGCTGTTGGAGCGATGCGGCCTGTCTGCGATTTTTGAAATGGCAGACAAGCTCGACATCGCGCTTTTATCTGTCGGTGGCATTACTACGCTGACAACGAGCTATCGAACAGGTTATCTGTCGGAAGCTGATCGCAGATCATTGATTGATGCAGGGGCAATTGGCGACGTGCTCTACAACTTCATTGATGCGGAAGGAAATTTGGTTGACCACGAAGTCAACGGCAGAGTCATTTCCGCCAATTTAACCCGCTTGCGCCGCACCCCCGAACGGGTGCTGATCTCTGGCGGAAAAGATAAGTTTGTTGCACTGAAGGCAGCAATTCGCACATTAGAACCAACGGTTTTGGTCACTGATGAATATTCCGCCAAGTTTTTATTAGCTAAAGACCTCAGAACAAAATAAAACAAATCGCAGTTTCAATTGCTGTTTTAGTGTCACTTAACGGCACCTTGTTACGGCAGACTACCATCAACGCGTAACACGAGCAGCCATTTTTCTTTCACTCTGTCCGCCCCATCTTTTTTCAGCAATCAGAATTGAACGCAAAAAAGGTCAGCCATCTGCCAGCAATTTATGAAACTGCGCTAATTCTAAATCGTTCATTTTCACTAGATTTTCCGGTTTTGGATAAGCACCATCGCCAACATCAGAGACAAATTCACGAAACGCGGCGATGCGCTCCAATTGCAACCGGTCAAATTCAACTGCAAAATTCCTGTAAACCTTGGAGTGCCTTGGCATATGCCCGCGGTTTTGTCCGAGGATGTCTTCGGCAAACAAATATTGCGCGTCGCAACCGGCGCCAGCCCCCATTGACCATAACAATAAACCGGTTCGTGTGCTGATTTCACTGGCAACGTCGTCTGGCACTACTTCGATCTCAAGTGCAAAAGCACCGGCAGCTTCGTAGGCTTTGACTTCTTTCAACAATGCAATTGCTGCCTCAGCTGTTTTAGCCACAGCGCGGAAACCACCGGTCCAGGTTGCACGTGACGGCACAAGGCCAACATGGCCAACGACCGGAATATGTTCGCGCGCTAAAGCCTCAACTGTTCCAAGCCCACCGCTGCAATAGATTGCGTCCGCTTCCGCCAGCATCATCATGCAGGCAAAGCGGTGAAAATCATCGCGGGTACCTGCTTCCAGATGCGTTTTGCCTGTCATTGAAAACAGTGTTGGCGCAAGTTCGCGGTAACGCGGATGGGTCACCAGTTCCGGCGGAACAGAAACAATGTCGATACCTGCGGCTTCAGCTGCCGCCGCTTCGTCCAGCGTCATTACCCGCAGCATGGTCAACTGCCGCAGGCCCTTTAGCGTCCGCAAATCAGCTATAGTCGGTTTTGTGCGGGTCATTTTGTTGCGCTCACAATCAACTGAAAAACCATCACTCAACCGCCAACTGGACGCGCCCGTCACTAACCCGAACGGCATGGCAGCGCAGGTTAACGCAAGCCGGGATCCGGATGGCAGCGCCTGTGCGAAAGTTGAAACGCCCATTATGTCTGAGGCATTCAATAGTATCATCCATTACCAAACCATCGGCCAGATGCACGCCTTCATGAGTGCACATGCCGTCAGTGGCATGAAAGCTGTCATCTGTGGCGCGGTAAATCGCATAGGTTTGAGCACCCGCATCAAAGCGCATCACGTCTTCACGGTCGATATCTTCGATACTGCAAACATCAATCCAAATGGTCATATTTGTGGTCATAGTTATCCTCAAGTGTCGCGGGATCTGGTCATTCTGCGGCTATGGCCATTTCTAAATTGTGAAATCCGTCTTGGTAGGGGCGTGCGGTTGGCGGCAATGTTTTACGGAAATAATGCGCAGGATTGCTGCGTTGCTCGCGCAATGAACGATAGACTTCGAGATAAGCATCGAAAATTGAGCTGTTAGGCGGCGGCAGATCATCCTTGATCAGCGCGTGTAGCCGCGGCAAAGCGTGATAGGGCACCATCGGGAACATGTGATGTTCAATATGGTAGTTCATGTTCCAGTAAATATACCGGCTGATCGGGTTCATATAGACCGTGCGGCTGTTCAGCCGATGGTCGAGAACATTGTCGGCCAGCCCGGCATGCTGCAAATGCCCGCACATCACCATATGCCAGCTGCCATAAATGCGCGGCAATCCAATTAGCATCAGCGGTAGCCAAGACCAGAGTGCCAATGCCGCAATGATCGCAATCGCATAGATCGCCATATGAACGCGCGCGGCTAACACTGCCTTTGGCCACTCACTGGCGGGAATGTAGTTTTGCTCGTCGGGCGACACGATGCCCACCGAATTGCGGCCTAGGATTTTCAGAGATTGTATCGTGCCCAAGACATCAAAAAACGCCAATGTCAGCTTCACCAGTTTGGCCGGCCGCATCCATGCAATTTCGGCGTCGCGGCCAACAATATATGTGTCGGTGTGGTGGCGCGCATGGCTCCAGCGCCAAGTAACGGGGTTGCGCATCACCATAAAGCTGGCAATCTGATAGACCGCATCGTTCATCCATTGGGTACGAAACGCAGTGCCGTGGCCACATTCGTGCCAGCGGCTGTCGCAGGACGATCCATATAAAACGCTATAAACAAAAAAGAACGGAACACACGCCCAGCTGCCCCAAAACCATATACCTCCAGCTGCCGTGCCAAACAACAAGGCAAACCACAAAGCCGTATCACGCAAAGCAGGGCCATCGCTGCGTTGCATGAGTTCTTTCATGACTTTGCGCGGTATGTCTGAATGATACCATTCTGCCGATGCCAAACCGATTTCCACAGCGTACCGCCCGTCGCGGCCCAAAAGGCTGTAATCGCGTTTATCCACCGGGATCGGGGTCAAATCCATTGTCGCACCTTTTTGATTTTCAAAAACTGAATGAGCTGCCGCCATCTACCAACCTCCATCTAGGCCAATATTTTGCCCTGAGATCATCCGCGCCGAGTCTGAAGCCAGAAACACTGCAAGTTTGGCGACATCGGTTGGTTGAATGCGGGATTTGATCGATTGCCGCTCGATAATCCAGGCAGCATAGTTCTCAAGGCGTTCAGCAAACACACGGTTTTCGGCTTCAGAAACTACAGCGCCCGGCGCGATTGCATTGACAGTGATGCCATACAATCCAAGTTCGCGCGCCAGCGCTTTCGTCAGCCCCAAAACTGCACCTTTCGACGCAAGATAGGGTGCATAACCCTCCCACTGTCCATTCAACGCCAGTGAAGTCAGGTTGATGATCCGACCCCAGCCTTTTGCCTTCATGGCTGGCGCACAGGCCCGCACCAGCGCGAATACTGCCGATGAATTGACGCGCAGCTGGGTTTCATAATCTTCTAAACTGAACGCTTCAAACGGCCGATTTATAATCAGAGCGGCGTTGTTGACCAGAATATCAAACGGGCCAGCCGCAACCACTTGGGCTTGTGCAGCCGCCAAATTATTAAGGTCAACACCGAGCCAGCCCGTACCTTCGGGCAGGGTTGCGGCATCAAGATCTGGGCGGTCAAGAACTGTTACACCTGCACCCGCCGCTAAAAACGCTTGCACCATCGCTTGCCCAATACAGCCAAGTCCTCCGGTGATGAGCGCATGTTTTCCGGTCAGCTCAATCATTTAAAGAACCGTATGGACTTCATCAATTGAAGTCTCACCAATCGGCTTATCGAGCACCACTTTGCCCAAAGCCATCGCCACAACCCGGTCACAGCAGGCAAACACGTGATGCATATTGTGGCTGATAAAGATCGACGTTACGCCTTGCGCTTTTAGCCCTTGGACAAAGCCGATTACTTTGGCAGTTTCTTTAACCGACAAATGGTTTGTCGGCTCATCCAAAATCATCACCTTGGATTTAAAATGCATGGCGCGGGCAATCGCCACTCCTTGGCGCTGGCCGCCGGACAACTCGCCCACGAGCGCGTCAGGCGATCTTAAATGCAAATCTACATTGGCAATCGCCGCCATAGATTCGGTGCGCATTTTGCGTTCATCGAGAATACCAAATCCGCCCACCGACCATTTGAGCGGCTCGCGCCCGATGAACATATTGCGCGAAATCGACATGATCGGAACCATCGAATTATATTGGTAGATTGTTTCGATTCCCAGCCGCATCGAATCTTTGGGGTTACGGATATCGGTCGCTTTGCCTTCAACCAAAATCTCGCCTTCGTCTTGGTGGTGGAGACCCGACAGAATGTTAATCAGCGTCGATTTACCTGCGCCATTATCGCCTACCAAACCTAAGGCCTGACCGGGCATCACATCCAGAGAGACGCCTTTCAGCGCATGCACGCCAGAATACCATTTGTGCAAATTACGAACAGAAATAATCGGTGTTTCAGTTGTCATTTCTCAACCTCCACCTTCATGGCGCGGCCACGCTTGCGCAGCCACGAATTGCCGACAACGGCCAAGATTGTGAGTGCACCCACGGCAAATTTAAACCAGTTACTATCGACCTGGCTCATCACCATTCCATTATCAATAACGCGGATCAGCACTGCGCCAATAATACCGCCAAGAATCGAGCCAATGCCCCCGGCCAGCGCCGCGCCGCCAATCACAGCAGCTGCGACGGCTTGCAATTCCAAACCTTCACCGATGGAGGGTAGTGGCGAACCCAATCGCAGCACCTGAATTAGACCTGCCAGTCCAGCAAGAACTGAACAAATCATAAAGCAAACGATCTTCACTTTATTTGCAGGTATCCCCAGCGCCTCTGCCGCAGGCAAATAGCCGCCTGTGGCGCGCACCCAATTTCCGAAATTGGTTTTTGACAGCAGCAGGCTGATGATAATTGAGATGCCCAAAAACCAAAGAAAAGAAGCGCGGAACAAATCACCGGGGCCGACATAGCTGATGAACAAATGTTCAGGGATATTTGCCATATTCAGCCTTGGCGGAAATCCACCCGAGATGACCACGGTCATCGACCGCGCCATAAACAGCATGCCCAACGTAGTGATGAAAGAAGGTATTGCAAATTTGATCGTGATCCATCCATTCAGAAACCCGACAAATGCGCTGACCAATAAGCCCAGCCCCGTCGCGGGCCAAAACCCCCAACCCGCAACCATCATGACCGCCATCGTCATCGGCATCAGGGCAAATACAGATCCGACCGATAGGTCAAACTCGCCACAGATCATAAGCAGCGTGACGCCTACCGCCACCAGCCCAACCTCAGGCAAATAGCCAAGCATGCCGCGCATATTGTCATAGCTGAGGAAAACCATGTCCGAACGTAACTGAAAGAAAACAACCAATAGCAGCAGCAAAAGGCTTGCCGCCATTTCGGGTTTTTGCAGTGATAACTTCAGGAAACGTCTCATCAGGGCACCTTTTCAAAAAAGTCTACGGCGCAAATTGCTGCGCCGTAGGCGTATCCAGTAACGAAAGATCAACGCATACCCTTGGCCGACATTTCCATGATGGCATCCACCATAGTTGGCGTTACGATGCCTTGGCCGGTATCAATGTCTGATGGTGCAAGGCCGATTGTTTTGGCCAGATATACCTGCATCACAGGCATGAAGCCCTGCATATAAGGCTGCTGATCAACCTGCACTTGCACATAACCTGCTTTCATCTGATCGAGAACTTCCGGCACCAAATCAAAGCCGCCGAGCAGAACCTTGCCCGGCGCAATACCGCGGTCGGCCAAGACACGGGCAACACCTGCATGCCAAAAACCGGTGTCGAAATATGCGGTGGTTGCAGGGTTTGCCAAGAGATAGGCACCAACACGGTCACTCACGACCGCAAGGTCGGTGCCAGAGTCAATACGCTCATATTTAATGTCGCGGCTTGGATTGGCTTTGATATATTCATCCATGAAGTTCATAACGCCGAGCGCACGTTGCTCTGACCAGTTTTGGCCCGGTGCAGATACGCCCACCAAAACGCGGATCGGGCCCTCGGCCGGGAAATTTGCCGACTGGGCTTTGCCAAGTGATTTGCCGGCAGCGACAAATCCTTGCCCGATAAACGCTTGACGTGCATTGCCTGCGGCACCCTCTAAATCATCAACGTTTGAGGCAATCACAACCACACCGGCATCGCGAGCCCGTTTAATGACATCATCAAAAGCAGCATTATCGACAATAGATGTGATCAGCGCATCAGGATTACGGGCCAAAGCAGCTTCCATATTAGCCACTTGTTCCTGCACGGAGCCATCGGTTTGCACGTAAACCATCTGACATTTGGCTGAGACCTTGGCGCAGGCGTCTTCATAGCCTTTTTGCACTGCCTGCCAGAATGTGTTGGACGCGTTAGAATGCACGGTGAAGGCGACATCCAGTGGATCTTGCGCCATAGCGGCGCCTGAAACCGTGGACAATAGTGCAACCAAGGCCAATCTTTTTAGGGTTCTCATCGTTTGCTCCTCCCATGAAGCGGTTAGCGGCCTTGTCAGACCGTAGTTGCGTCGGACATTCTGCGCGACGTCGTAAAAGCCCGATCCAGATCAGGATGAAGTTCCATCCCCAATCCAGGTCCGGGCGGAACCTTGATCATGCCGTTTTTAACAGTCGGCAAAGCTGTAACCAGATCGCGGTACCAGCCGCGATAAAACGCCCGCACACCTTCCTGCACCAGCGCATTGGGTGCGTTGAGCGACAGATGCGTGCTGGCACATAACACCACCGGCCCAGTGCAATCATGCGGGGCTACCGGCAGGTGCCAAGCCTCGGCCATTGACGCTATTTTGCGAGCTTCCGAAATACCGCCGCACCAGCTTAAATCCATCATGACAACACCGGCGACACCGGTTTCCAAAAGATCACGAAAGCCCCAGCGTGAGCCTAAAGTTTCGGACGCTGAAATTGGTGCAATTGACGCATTGGCATAGCGCTTTAGGCTCGACAGACTGTCCATTTTAATCGGGTCTTCGTGCCAAAATGTTTGGAAGGGTGCGAGCGCACGGGCGATTTGCATCGCTGGCAATAATTGCCATAACCCGTGAAACTCGACCATGATATCCATTTTATCGCCAACGGCCCGGCGGATTTTTTCGAGCGGCTCAAGCGCTTTTTTGATATCGGGTGCGGAGATATATTGCCCACGCGTTTGCTCTGCGGCGCTGTCAAACGGCCAGATCTTCATCGCCGTGATGCCGTCTTCGAGCAATGAGTGCGCCAGCTCGTCTGCACGATGAAGGAAGCCGTTCAAATCGTCAAAATCAGTGTTTTGCCCCAAACCATAATTGGCGGTCACTTG
>JANMFT010000132.1:0-1716 GCA_031374255.1 Limoniibacter sp.
TGCGGCATCGCGCACATCAGCAGTGGTTTTGAGATTGAGGCGGACGGCATTAGCCTCAGTTTTGTGCGCAACGCCGAGGGCTTTCAGCGCCAAAGGAAAACCAAAACTTGAGGCAAAGTTGATCGCATCATTTGGTTTGTAACAGACAATACCATCCGGCACAGATAGGCCATGGCCGCGCAGACGCGCTTTGGCAGCGGCCTCGTTAATGGTAATTGATGTGCCGGTTTTGGCGTGCAATGAACTGACTGGATCAGGTGCTGCGCCAGCCCAAGTTGTGCCAATAAAGGCGGCAATCTCGGTGGCTTCAATGGCTTCTGAAATGCCCTGCATCGGCGCGATGTTACGGGCGATGAGATCAGCGGCCCAAGCCTCGGATAGGTTCTCGGGAAGCGAAGCAAGCACCGCGCCTTTGGCCATGTTGGCTGGCAGCGCGGCATCAAACGCCTCAACCGTATTGTGCCAATCCTTGTCTGAACAACGGTCATCGCGCGGGAAATCCAGCACCAGAAAATTCAAATCATAATCGCCGGAAACCATTGCTGAAAACGTGGCTGTCATGGCGGGCAGATCGTTCCAGATGAAGGTGTGGTAGTCGAGCGGATTGGCAATTGCCACCAAGGGGCCGAGTGTATCTTTCACGCGGCGGGCGTGGCTTTCGGTGAGGCTGGGGAAAGTCAGCGTGGTGCCCAAAACCGCATCCGCCATGACGGAGGCCTCACCGCCGGAACAGCTCATCGACGAAATGCGCGTGCCGGATATTGCCCCATGCACATGCAGCAATTTCAGGGTTTCAATGAAGGCCGGAATTGAATTAACGCGGCCAATACCAAGGCGTTTCAGAAATGCGTTGGAGGCAGCATCATTGCCAGCCAGAGACGCGGTATGGCTGATGGTGGCGAGGCGGGCCTGCTCAGAGGCACCAACTTTTAGCGCAATAATAGGTTTGCCAAGTTCGCGGGCGCGGGCGGCTAATTTCTCAAAACCAGCAACGGAATCAAAGCCTTCAATATGAAGGCCGAGCACAGAAACGCGCGGGTCTTCAATCAGCGCCAGCGCCATTTGTGACAAGCCGGTTTGTGCCTGATTGCCCGCCGTCATCACAAAGGCCAGCGGCAGCCCGCGCTTTTGCATGGTCATATTGAGGGCGATGTTGGAGGATTGTGTGATGATCGCCGCGCCGCGCGTGCCTGCCGCCAATCGAACACCGCCATGCTGATCGGGCCAAAGGGCCACGCCATCAGAGTAGTTCAAAAGCCCGTAGCAATTGGGGCCGAGCACCGGCATGTCGCCTGCCGCTTTTAGCAAGTCTTCATGCAGCCTTGCACCGGTTTCAATATCATTCGCGTCTTCCTTAAATCCGGATGCAAAGCAGATCGCTCCACCTGCGCCCCGCGCCGCCAAATCACGCACAATATCGATGGTTTGATGGCGGTTGACCCCGATGAAAGAAGCGTCAGGCGCGGCAGGAAGATCGGCAACCGAGCGATAGGCTTTAAGGCCTTCCACTGTTTCCTTATCCGGATGCACCGGCCAAATGTTGCCGGTAAATCCCATGAGCTTTGTTTGCCGTATGACAGCACACGCCCATGACCCACCGAACACGGCGATGGATTTCGGGTTGAGCATGCGGTAAAGGGGGTTGGTCATATTCGACCGTCCAGTGGGCTTGGCTTACCCCCACCCTGTATCCCTCCCCACAAGGGGGAGGGGGGC
>JANMFT010000156.1:0-3970 GCA_031374255.1 Limoniibacter sp.
TGATATGGCCAAGCCCTTCAAGGGTTTCATTGGTGCCGGGCCGTGTTTTCGTCCAGCCGCCGACTGCAAGGATTTGGCCATTTTCCTCCGCCGCAAAATATGTTCCTGAGGACACCAGCTCAATTTTAGCACGGCTGATCAACGGCACAATGATGGACAAGGCTTGCGCCGGATAGTCGGCTGCCAGCAACGTCGAATATGACGCCGCAAGCACTTGGCTGACTGCATCAATGTCAGTTTCCGTGGTTGGCCGAAGTGTAATCAAATTTGACCTCCCTTGATCAAATCACCCCATTCAGCTCATTTCGCCGGATAAGGCGTGCCGCGCAAAATGAGCCAACCGACCACGAAAAACAGGATAATCACCGCCATGCCCGCGCGGGCAGAATCTGTTGCGATGGTTACGCTTGCCACTAAGGCTGGTGCCAAGAATGACGTTGCGCGGCCTGACAAGGCATAAATGCCGAAATACCGTCCAGCCTCTTCTTCTGTCACACTGCGAGCCATATAGGCCCGCGATGAAGCCTGCACCGGCCCGAATGCCAAACCAATCAGCAGTCCAAACAGGATATAGACCTTTTCAGCCAAAGTGCCGAAAAGACCACCGCCATCGGCCGTGCCAAGGGACACCAGCCCGAATAACGTATAACCGGGGCCGGTGGAGACAATGCCGATTGTGGCGACCATCAGCATCAGAATGCTGGTCGAAACCACCTGCTTTGAGCCGAGCCGTGTATCTGCCCTGCTGGCATAAAGGCAGCCGAAAATAGCAACAACATTAAGGATGATTCCGAACAGGCCGATTTCCGTGATTGACCAGCCGAACATGCCAGCCGCAAATCCGCCGCCTAGTGCAATCAGCGCATTGACGCCATCCTGATAAATCATCCGGCTGATGAGAAAACGCAAAATACCCGGGCGGGTGCGTGCTTCAGCAATTGTTGATTTGAGTTCCGCCAGCCCGTTGCGGATTGCATCGCCCATTTTGACGCCGGCATCTTTAACATCCGGCGTGAACAGAAACATCGGCAAAATAAACACAAAATACCAAAGCCCTGAAATCGGCCCTGAGGCCCGCGCATCTTCGCCTTGCGCAGGGTCAATGCCGAACAAAGGCGCTATTCCAATGAGAGTTTTGCCGGTTTCAGGATTTCCGGCCAAACCGGCAATCACAAAAATCAACACAATCATGCCGCCGAGATATCCAAGACCCCATGCTATATTCGATACCCGCCCGACGTCTTCCTTTGCCACCAAACGCAACAGCATCGAATCGTTAAACACAATTGAAAATTCCGCTGCAACGGCGGCAAGCGTAAAAATGGCGACGATCAAAAGCATGTTTGAGCCGGGTGCGGCGATCCAAAGTGTGCAAAGGGCAATGATTTTAATCGTCGCAAAAAATGCTATCCACGGTTTTCGCGGGCCTGTTTGGTCGGCAATTGAACCTAAAACCGGTGAGAGAACAGCAATCAGCAACCCGCCTACAGCAATGCCATAGCTCCAATAAGCTTGGCCGGTAACAGCATCCGGTGCCATGCGTGCTATGAAATAAGGGGCAAAAATAAAGCTGGTTATAACAGTAAAGAACGGCTGCGCCGCCCAATCAAACATCATCCAGCCAAAAATTCCAGCCTTTGATGCTTTGCTTGTTTGATCAACCAATTATCCAACCCCAAATCATTTTCCCCAAATCAGCTTAGGGTGCATCGCGTAATTTGGCGACAGGAATCTGAGGACCAAACTTCCCAACAAAATATTCATCGTCATTTTACGATTGAACAGCGCCGCACCAAGGCCTACATATGCCATGCCCTGCGCGATGCGCGCCCAAATTTTGAGGATCCTATGTCCAAACTTTCAGCCTTTCCAATCACCAACAAATGGCCAGCCAAAAACCCCGGTATTCTTCAGCTTTATTCATTGCCAACGCCCAACGGCATTAAAGTCTCAACGATGCTCGAAGAAACCGGTTTGGAGTATGAGCCGCATTTGGTGAATTTTGGCACTAATGACCAGACCACGCCTGAGTTTATGTCGCTCAACCCGAATAATAAAATCCCGGCAATCATTGACCCGAACGGCCCCGGCGGCGCGCCCATCGGCATTTGGGAATCCGGTGCGATTATGATGTATCTCGGCGATAAAACCGGCATGTTTTATCCAAGTGATGCGGCCAAACGCACCGAAACCTTGCAGTGGCTGTTCTGGCAGGTTGGCGGTTTTGGGCCGATGCTCGGCCAACTTGGCTACTTCCATACATTTGCCGGTAAAGACATCGAAGACCAGCGCCCGAAACAGCGTTATGCCGATGAGGCCAAACGTCTATTCACGATGCTCGACAAGCATTTGGCCGATAAAGAGTTCGTTGCCGCCGGTGAATATACCATTGCCGATATGGCGATCTGGCCGTGGATCAACACGTTTTATGGCTTTTACAAAGCGGGGCACCTGATCGGCAATGAGGCAGCCTTCCCCAACGTGCGCGATTATCTTGCCCGCTGTCTGGCCCGCCCGGCATCCGCAAAAGGGATTACGATTCCGGCACGTCCTGCGTAAAAGTCAATAAATTGCGAAGGCTGGCCATAGGGTCAGCCCTTTTAATCTACCGCTTCAACCACAAAACCCGCATTTTTCAGCTGCTGAACCACGCCCAGTTCGCCGGGCAGATGCAGGGCGCCAATTGCCACAAATGCGCCGCCACTGGCCAATTTTTCCGGCAGGCGTGCCGCCATAATGGTGTTGCGGTTGGTGATCATTTTTTCTTCAAAGGCAGCTTGTGCTTCCAAATCGGCAACTTCATTTTTGCCAACTTTGCCTTCCAATGCCGCGCCAAGCGCAGGCATGATGCGGGCGGTATTGCCGTCGGCATAAAGCGCAATCATGGTCTCAAACACATCATTGGTGAGATCGGCCATGCGCAAAGTTTCAATAAGACCATTGACGTGATCCTTCATCGGCAGCGAGGCCATTGCAGCGATTTGCTCTTCCATGGTCTCAAGGCCGCCAACGGGCTTTCCGGCATTTTTGGCACGCGTCGCAAGGCTAATGTCAAGGATTTCTATGCCGTCGTTTTTGCGGGTGATCTCGCAGGCGGGCATTGCCAGCATTGCTGCCAGCATCCACGGTTTCATCATTTTCACCGCGCCTAGCGGCATGCCGCGTTCTGACAATTCTGCCTTTACCATGGGCAGATCTTCAGCAGGAATTAGTTGCTCAAGGTTCTGGCCATCGACAAACATCATGAGTTCCGGACGTTTCAGCATTGCCATCGAAGCTTTTGCAGGATCAAGCACATCGGTGGTTTCAATTACCAGAGACGTCGCCTCGTCAAAAGCAGCTTGCGCATTGGCAGGCAGGTTAAGAACACGCGGATCTGTCACATGCATGGTGCCAAAGAGATATGAATCCGGCAGATCATCCTTGCCAATGCGCCACAGCAGCCCTTTGCCGTTGGGTTTTGCCGCAGCTTCAGCCTCAATATCGGCCAGCACTTGCGCGTCGGTTATGTCAGCCAGCAAATTTTTGCCGCCACAGCTTTCATTGGCAAAAGAAGGCCTGGCAAACAACAGCGCAAGCGCGAAGAACATCACCACCATCAATCCGGTAAAAAGTGAAACACCGGCAAGGGTCCGCTCACAATAGTGATCCAGTTTTTCGTCAGAGAGCGGGCGGCTCAAACCGGCAATGAAACTCATATCAGGCTCCGTTTTTTGGAAGTGACGCACGCGGGTGGGCAGCGCGCCATGAATTTAAGAGATGCGCGCCATCAACGCCGGTATAAATTTGCGTAGTCGAAAGGCTGGCATGGCCGAGTAATTCTTGGATCGCGCGAAGGTCTGCCCCACCTGCCAATAAATGCGTGGCAAATGAATGGCGCAGCGCATGCGGCGTGGCATTATCCGGCAAGCTTAAAGCACCGCGCATCATGCGCATGTCGCGTTGAATCACCGCTGGATTGAGCGGCCCG
>JANMFT010000203.1:0-1584 GCA_031374255.1 Limoniibacter sp.
GGTATGCCGCTCGCATATCTGTTTGCCTTCAAACTGGGATGGCAAACACCCGGCATTTGGATTGGTTTGGCCTGTGGATTGCTGTGCACAGCCATACTTTTGAACTGGCGGTTCTTCACAAAACTTGCCGCCAGCGGGCACTCTATGCAAAGTGCAGTTGCAGCTTAAGTTTTCTCCGGCCCTTTCTATGTCGTCCATCCGCAACCGTTATGGCAAATTGACCGATGGTGAAGGCCGTATGGCCGACGATATCGCGATAACAGGCGAAACGCCGACTATTCCGTTCGATGCCACGCCGATGATGGCGCAGTTTTTAGAAATTAAAGTTGCCAATCCAGGGTCGCTTTTGTTTTACCGGATGGGCGATTTTTACGAGCTGTTTTTTGACGACGCAGTGACAGCCAGTGCCGCTCTCGGCATCACGCTTACCAAACGCGGACGGCACAACGGCGATGATATTCCGATGTGCGGCGTGCCGGTGCATGCCGCCGACGATTATCTCTCGCGTTTGATTGCGGCAGGTTACCGCGTCGCAGTCTGCGAGCAGACCGAAGATCCTGCCGAGGCCAAAAAGCGCGGGTCTAAATCAGTTGTCCGCCGTGAAGTGATCCGGCTGGTAACGCCCGGCACCATAACAGAAGACCGCCTGCTCACCCCCGGTGAAGCGTCAATCCTGATGGCGCTTGGCCGCCGCAAAGCCGATGGCGACGACATGGCGCTGGCGTGGCTTGATCTGTCCACGGGCGATGTGCGTTTGAGCACAACCAACCCAACGCGGCTGATTGCCGATGTCCTGCGCGTTGAACCCAAAGAATTATTGGTGGCCGAGCCGCTTTTGCAAGATGAAGTGTTGAAAGATGCCTTCAAAATCATCGGGCGCATCATTTCACCCCTGCCATCGATTCTGTTCGATTCCGGCTCCGCACCCTCACGTATCGGTGCGCAATATGGTGTCTCAACGTTGGATGGTATCGGGCCGTTTTCCGGCGCTGAACTTTCCGCTCTTGGCGGGTTGTTTGCCTATGTTGAGCGCACGCAGATCCGCGATAGGCCGCAACTCGCCCGCCCGCAGCGCGAAGCTGAAGCTGCAAATCTGTTCATCGATCCCGCCACCCGCGCTAATTTGGAACTCACCAAAACGCTGTCCGGTGAAAAGCGTGGTTCTCTTCTGCACGCCATTGACCGCACGGTGACGGGCGCAGGTGCAAGGCTTCTTGCTGAGCGTTTATCAGCACCGCTGACCAACCCCGAAGCCATTAACCACCGTTTGGATGCGGTTTCGTTTCTGCTGCATGAAGACCGCATAAGGGAAAGCCTTCGCAGCCATTTGCGCCAATCCTCCGATATGGCACGGGCGTTATCGCGCCTCGCACTCAACCGTGGTGGCCCGCGTGATTTGGGCGGCATTTTGTCGGGCATGGTTTCGGCCCGCGCCATTGCCGACCAGTTTGAAAATACTGTGCCGAATGATGTGCAAAAGGCACTTAACGCCATTGCCGCGCTGCCCGAAGCTTTAATGGCGAAACTGTCCGATACGCTTGCCGCAGAATTGCCTTTGATTGCCCGCGACGGCAATTTTATTGC
>JANMFT010000265.1:0-1673 GCA_031374255.1 Limoniibacter sp.
AACTTGCGCGGCCTAAAAGCCATGGGCTTTTCCGATGCACGGCTCGCCACTTTGGTCGGCGATGTTGAAGCCGATGTTTCAAGCCTTCGCAGCAAACTCAATGTGCATCCGGTTTACAAACGCATCGACACCTGCGCCGCCGAATTTGCGTCACCCACACCCTATATGTATTCGACATATGAGACGCCAATTGCCGCTTTGCCATCGGACGAAACCGAAGTTTCATCCCGCAAAAAAGTGGTCATTTTAGGCGGCGGACCAAACCGCATCGGCCAAGGCATTGAGTTTGATTATTGCTGTTGCCATGCCGCCTTTGCGCTCAATGACGCTGGCTATGAAACCATCATGATCAACTGCAATCCGGAAACAGTTTCCACCGATTACGACACGTCCGACCGTTTGTATTTCGAGCCGCTCACAATCGAAGACGTCCTCGAAATCATGCGCGTTGAACAGGCAAAAGGTACGCTCCACGGCGTTATCGTGCAATATGGCGGCCAGACCCCGCTAAAACTTGCCAATGGTTTGGAGCGCGCGGGCATACCCATATTGGGCACTGCACCGAAATCAATCGACCTTGCTGAAGACCGCGATCAATTTCAAAAACTCATTCAGGAATTGGGCCTGATCCAGCCGCGCAATGGCATTGCCCACTCGCTTGACGAGGCCTTTACAACCGCAGCCATGCTCGGCTTCCCGCTAGTTGTGCGCCCGTCTTTTGTGCTGGGCGGCCGCGCCATGCAAATCATCCGGGATGATAAATCTCTCAGCCAATATTTCTCTGACACAGTGCCGGAGTTGATTTCCGAAGAGATCAAAGCCCGTTTCCCGAACGATAAAACCGGCCAGATCAATGCGCTGATGAAAGACAACCCGATTTTGCTGGATGGTTATCTGACCGATGCCACCGAAGTTGATGTTGACGCCATCTGTGATGGCCAAACGGTTAAAGTTGCAGGCATCATGGAGCATATTGAAGAAGCCGGCATTCACTCCGGCGATAGCGCCTGCTCGCTGCCGGTCTATTCGCTCTCCAACGACATGACCAAGGAACTGAAACGCCAAACCGTATTGCTTGCCAATGCGCTGAATGTCGGCGGCCTGATGAATGTGCAATTCGCTATCAAAGACGGCGTAATTTATATCCTTGAAGTTAATCCACGCGCATCACGCACCGTGCCGTTTGTTGCCAAAACTATTGGCTCGCCAATCGCCAAAATTGCCGCCCGCGTGATGGCAGGCGAAACCATTGCCGAGGCCGGCGCGCAATATGGCGGTATCAACAGCGTCAAAAATATGAAGCATATTGCGGTCAAAGAGGCCGTATTTCCGTTTGCTAAATTTCCGGGCGTTGACGTTTTGCTGGGGCCGGAAATGCGTTCCACGGGCGAGGTCATGGGTCTTGACCGAGATTTCGCGATGGCTTTCGGTAAAGCTCAATTGGGCGCAGGTAATGATCTGCCGCGTGATGGCGTGGTTTACGTGTCTGTGCGCGATGAAGATAAGCCTAAAATCGCCGAGGCATGCCGCAGACTTGTAGAAAGCGGTTATCGGATTTTAGCATCGGACGGCACGCAGGCTTTTCTGGCTGAAAAGGGCATTTCCTCAACCCGTATCAACAAGGTCGCCCAAGGCCGACCGCATGTTGAAGACGCAATCCGTAACCGTCAAAT
>JANMFT010000275.1:0-5202 GCA_031374255.1 Limoniibacter sp.
CCTGTTTTGGTCCCGTCACCAATGGGCCGGCAAGCTTAAAATGAACCACCAAGAGATGAAAGACGAGATGAAAGACAGCGATGGCGATCCTGCCGTCAAAGCCAAACGCATGGCCAAGCAACGCCAAATGATGAACCGGATGATGGCCGATGTCCCCAAAGCCACCATGATCATCACCAACCCGACTCACTTTGCTGTGGCGCTTAAATACGAGGCGGGCGGGGCAGGCGTGCCGCAGGTGGTGGCCAAAGGCGCAGGGGATGTTGCGCTAAGGATTAAGGCGCTGGCAGCGGAGCATAAAGTGCCGATGGTTGAAGACGTGCCGCTTGCGCGGGCCTTACATAAAGGCGTGGAAGTCGGCCAATTTATTCCGCGCGAGTTTTTTCAAGCCATAGCTGAAATTGTGCATATTATCACCAACCGCAAAGGCGGTTTCGGCCCGGTTGTTCACCGACGAAACAGCACGCTGTAAGGCTGGCACAAGGCGCATTTCCGATAATAAAAGCAAGTTGAGAATCGCGGAGAATTTTCCTTGGGAACGCTGTTGGAAGTGGCATTTTTGCAGGCACGATGGCTTGCCGCACGCCAAGCGGTGACAGCTGAAAATGTCGCCAATGCCTCAACGCCAGGGTACCGCGCCCGCGATGTTGCCGCGTTTGACGAAGTTCTGGCGCGGTTTTCAGGCGCGGGCCGAAGCAATGTCCAAACAGCATTTGACAGCAATTCTTGGGAGATACGCCCTTCGGGCAATTCGGTTTCTCTTGAAGAGGAAATGGTGCGTGCAGGTGGCATCTCGCGCAGCTATGCGCTCAACACCGGCATTGTTTCAGCGTTCCACCGCATGATGATGCAAGCGGTGAGAAACTGAAATGATGGATTCTCTGACAGGTTCGCTAACAATTGCAGGCTCGGGCTTGCAGGCGCAATCCATGCGGCTGCGCGTGGTGTCAGAAAATTTGGCGAATGCGGAATCGACTGGCAAAACCCCCGGGGCCGATGCGTTCAGGCGTAAGCTGATCAGCTTTGAAAATATCACACAAGACGGTGGCCTCAATCTTGTCGACCTCAAATCGATCACGCGCGATTTGAGCGATTTCCGTATTGAGCGCGATGCGTCCCACCCGGCAGCCGATGCCAATGGCGACGTTAAATACCCCAATGTTTCCACCATGATTGAGCTTGCCGATATGCGGGAAGCAGGCCGCAATTATGAAGCCAATTTGCAGGTGATGAAGCAGGCGCGGCAGATGATTTCAATGACGCTTGATATGATGAAGGAACGCTGATGAGTATTTCGCCGATAGGTTCAGCGCTTGGTGCGAGCGCCACGCAAGGCTTGCAATTTTCGCAATTGAAATTGCCTGATGCGAACGCGCAATCCGATTTTGCAGGGGCGATTTCCAAGGCGGCGTTTGACGCTATGAATACTGTTAAAGCAGGTGAAAGCATCTCGATGGATGGCCTTGCGGGTCGTGCCGGTTTGCAGGATGTCGTCGAAGGCGTGATGGCGGCGGAGCGCAGTTTTTCAACGGCTCTGGCCGTGCGCGATAAGATTGTTGGCGCCTATCTCGAACTGTCACGGATGACTGTTTAATGCGCGCGCTTTCGATAGCCGCAACAGGTATGGCTGCACAGGAATTGCAGCTCGAAGTTGTCGCCAACAACATCGCCAACACCAACACGACTGGCTTTAAACGCGCGCGGGCTGAGTTTACCGATTTGATGTATCAGGTCGAGCGTGCGCGCGGTGTTGGCACAACGGGTCAAACCGGTGGCGCGCCAGAGGGTGTGCATCTGGGCTTGGGTGTTCGCACCGCCGCCATCCGCCAAGTGCATATTCAAGGCGTATTACAAGACACCGGCAACCGGCTGGATGTAGCGCTGGATGGGCCGGGTTGGTTTCAAATTGAGTCAGTAGGCGGAGAAACGCTTTACAGCCGCGCAGGTGCTTTCAACACCAATGCCAATGGCGAGATTGTCACGATTGACGGGTTGAAGCTGACCGATGGTTTAACCGTGCCGCCAAACGTGACTGATCTTGCAATTGGCGAAGATGGCCGCGTCAGCGTCGCGGTTCCCGGGCAGCGGCAGCGTCAGGATTTGGGCAATGTGACGCTTGCTAATTTTATCAATCCGGTTGGGCTGGAACCGGTTGGCAATAATCTGTTCCGGGTTTCTGAAACATCCGGTGAGCCGGTTGTAGGTGCGCCGGGCGATAACGGATTCGGGCGTTTACGGCAGGGTTATCTTGAAGCCTCCAACGTTGATGCTGTTAAAGAAATAACCGAGATGATTGCGGCGCAGCGCGCCTACGAAATGAACTCCAAAGTCATTCAAGCGGCAGACGAGATGGCAAGCACAGTGTCGAAAGGCATTCGCTGATGTGGAAGGTTTTTCTCTTTGTTTTACTCGCATCCGGCTCGCCTGCTTTGGCCGACGCTTACACCGCTGTGCCAGTGCCATTGGTGACGCTTTATGTTGGTGACACTCTCAACACTTCGCAGATTGGCGAGCGTCGCTACCGAACCGATTGGCTCGCGCGCAACCAGTTTGCGCGGGTTAATTCTGAGGTCGCGGGCCTCACTGTCAGGCGCACTTTGGTCAAAGGTCGCCCGATTGCTTTAGCTGATCTTGGTCCAGCCAGCCTCGTTGACGAAGGCGATATGGTGACAGCCATTTTTGCAGGTGGCACCTTGCAAATTGCAGTACAAATGTTGGCGCTCGACGGCGGCTCAGATGGTGCAACCGTGCGGCTGCGCAACCCTGAAACCGGCGCTATTGTGCAGGGCCGGGTTGCCGGATTTGCCCGCGTCATGGTTGGCCCATGAAAGTATTATTAGCGATTGTCTTTGCGCTCATGGCAACACCGCTTGTGGCGCAATCGCGCGTGAAAGACATTGCACAAGTGCAGGGTTTGCGCGCTAATCAATTGATTGGTTATGGGCTTGTCATTGGGCTTCCCGGCACGGGCGATACGCTGCGCAATGCACCATTCACCGATCAGGCACTCAAGTCCATGCTCGACCATTTGGGCGTGAATGTGCGCGATGCTGACCCGCGCATTGCCAATGTCGCTGCGGTCATTGTGACGGCGGAATTGCCTGCCTTGGCAAGGGCGGGTGCACGACTGGATGTGACGGTGTCGTCACTTGGTGATGCCACTTCATTGCGCGGTGGGACGCTGGTGATGACGGCGTTGCTCGGCGCGGACAGTCAAATTTATGCGGCGGCGCAAGGACCATTGATCGTGTCAGGCTTTGCAGCATCAGGCGCTGCACAAAGTGTAGAAGAAGGCGTTGCAACCGTTGGGCGTGTGCCATCCGGCGCGCTGGTTGAGCGTTCCGTGCCGGGCGAATTGGCGGATTTATCTGGCTTTGGTCTGGAGCTTGCCAACCCAGACTTTCAGACATCGGTGATGATTGCCGAAGCGATCAACATTTATGCTTCAAAGAATTGGGGCGCGAACGTAGCCAATGCAATTGACCATCGAACTGTGCAGCTGAAGCGCCCGGATAAAATCACGCCTGCCGCCTTTCTGGCCGCAATCGGATCGGTGCAGGTTGAAACTGACAGTGCCGCACGGGTCGTGGTGGATGAGCGCACCGGCACGGTGGTGATTGGCGAAAATGTGCGGCTTTCGAAAGTTGCGATTACACATGGCAATTTGAATATCCGTATTTCCGAATTGCCGACAATTGTGCAGCCAAACCCCTTCACTGATGGCACGACAGAAACCCAGCCTATGACGGATATTAGCGTGGGCGAAACGGGTGATGCGGTGGCGATTGTGAGCGGCGCGGATTTGGAAACGCTTGTCAGCGGCCTCAACCAATTGGGCGTGAAACCTAAAGGTATCATTGCAGTTTTGCAGGCCATCAAAACCGCCGGCGCACTTCAAGCCGAACTGGTGGTGCAATGAAAAAGTTACTGATACTTTTGTGTGGTTTGGGAGTGTCGTTTGCTGCGCAAGCCGATGATTTGTCCGCCAAAGTCGACATGATCGTAACCGGCGCGCTTGGCCCTCAAAACGACGCGGAACGTTACTGCCGGAACATTGCAGATGCTGCAAAAGAAGCCAAGTTTGAGTGGCAGGTCAAAACCATAAGCGAACTTGAAGATGCGCTGGCCAAGCGCACAACAGAGCTTGAAGCCAAGCGGGCGGAAATTGAAACATGGCTTAAAAAACGCGAAGACTTCATGGCGCTCGCGGAAGAACGCCTTGTTGGCATTTATTCAAAAATGCGGGCTGACTCGGCCTCTGCGCAGATCAAAGAGCTTGGGCCTGTAACGGCGGCAGCGCTCCTCATGAAACTTCAACCGCGCATTTCCTCTGCCATTTTAAATGAGATGCCAGCGGCGGATGCGGCGCGTTTGGCAAGTCTGATGGTGGATGCAAAAGCGAGCGACACGCGATGAGAGCTTTGGCCATTTTATGTGCTTTGCTGTTGACCGGGTGCGGTTACCGCGTTGAGAAAAACGTTGAGCCAGCAGCGTTGTTGCCGGTTGGAGCAGGGGTGCAAAACTTGGCTATGTTGCAGGAGACAAACCCGTCGCCAGAGTTTCCCGCAACGCCGACACGGAGCCTGTGGAATGATCGGGGCGCGCAGATGTTCCGTGACCGGCGCGCGTCCGGTCCCGGCGACATTATTACAGTGTTGATCGATGTGGATGACCGCGCTTCGTTATCATCGCTATCCAACCGTTCTCGCAATGGCAGCGCTGCACTCGGCATTGATGCGTCGATTGATACGTTTGGCATAGCCGGCGATGGCAGTGTCGGTCTCAACGCATCAGGACAAACCAAATCCGGCGGCGAGGGTTCGGTTCGTCGCTCTGAGCGCATTCAATTGTCAGTCGCAGCGCTTGTGACTGGCGTTTTGCCAAACGGTAATTTGCTGATCAGCGGTCTTCAAGAAATCCGCGTCACCAATGAAAAACGCTCACTTGGTGTGCAGGGTATCATAAGGCCCAAAGACATCTCGCCGGATAATACCGTGCGCTATGACCAGCTGGCCGAGGCGCGGGTGTCGTATGGCGGCGGCGGGCGCGTAAACGATATGCAACAACCCGCCTGGCTGCATCATATCTACGATCAAGTTGCGCCGTTTTAAGGAATGATAATGGCGGGACAAAAACCAAAAACATTAAAAACGGACAAAGCTAAAGGCGGTATGGGCGGGTTTATCGGCGTGGTTTTGGTTT
>JANMFT010000299.1:0-11164 GCA_031374255.1 Limoniibacter sp.
CGATGTTGAGCCGGGGACTCAGGCGCTGGCGATTGCGCAGAACCGCATTTTGGAAAAAGATTTCTTCAACTCAATTGGTATTCCAACTGCGCCCTATCGCGCCGTTGAAACGCTGGACGATCTTGAAGCGGCCTTTGCGGAGATTGGACCCGGTATTTTGAAAACCTGTACGCTTGGCTATGACGGTAAAGGCCAAGCGCAGATTACAAGCGCCATGGATTGCATTACAGGCTTTGCTGCGATGAACGATGCCCCTGCCATCTATGAAGGCTTTATCTCGTTTGAACGCGAAGTGTCGGTGATTGCCGCCCGGTTTCAAGACGGTTCGTTTGCAGCTTATGATATACCGGAGAATGTTCACAAAGGCGGCATATTGCGCACGTCGACTGTGCCCGCAAATATTTCTGAACCTACCGCCCAACATGCAAAGGCTCACGCGCAAACGCTGCTGTCAGCGCTTGGCTATGTCGGTGTTGCCGGGGTTGAGTTTTTTGTGATGGCCGATGGTTCATTGATCGCAAATGAGTTTGCGCCGCGCGTGCATAATTCTGGCCATTGGACGGAGGCGGCCTGCGCCATCTCACAATTTGAGCAGCATATCCGCGCGATCGCCGGTTTGCCAGCCGGTCAAACAAGCCGTCATTCAGATTGTGTGATGCATAATGTAATTGGCGATGATGTGTCGCACGTTCCGCGCTGGCTCGCCACCCCAAACGCGCATCTTCATCTTTATGGCAAGGCTGAAACAAGACAGGGCCGCAAAATGGGGCATGTCACGGTGCTTGGCGATAATCAGCGCTGACTCTTGCCTTGACACATTCGTTTTGCCTGACTATTGCCCCATCAACCTTGGGGCCGCCAACCACGCAGCTTCAATTTCTGCAAAATTTAGATGAGGCCGGTGGCTCAACGCCATCGTCAATTACGATGAAAATCAAGAACTCACTCAAAGCGTTGAAACTGCGCCACCGCGAAAACCGTCTGGTTCGCCGCAAAGGCCGTATGTATATCATCAATAAGCAAAACCCGCGCTACAAGGCCCGTCAAGGCTAAATTTAGCCGGGCGTTTAGCGTCCTTTTTGCTTTTCACGAAAATGCCATTTGACGGCGCGCGCATCCTGCCTACATTGGTTGGTATGCGAGCGCTTTTTTGTTTTCTAGCCATAATTTTTTCATTGACTACCGCACCGGTATGGGCGGCAGCTGACGCAACACGTTCGCCGAACTTCAAAGTCAACCAATCCAAAACACTGGACACTTTGTTTGCAGAACTCAAACGCAGCAAAGACAATGCAACTGCTGAGCGCCTCACCACACAGATCTGGCGCGAATGGGGCGATAGCGGCAGCGACTCCATCAATCTCATGATGGAGTGGGCGCAAAAGGCGATTGGCACGCGCAATTTCGCGGCTGCGCTCGATACGCTCGATCAAGTTGTGCTGCTTGCGCCGGATTTCGCCGAGGGTTGGAACAAGCGCGCCACACTGCATTTTATGATGGAGCACCCGCAAAAATCCATGGCGGATATAGAGCGCACACTTGCGCTTGAGCCGCGCCATTTTGGTGCGCTCGCCGGTATGGCAGAAATTTTAAGGGCGCAAGGCAATGATGCCCTTGCGCTTAAGGCCTATGAGCGCGCATTGGAGGTTTATCCACGCATGCGCGGTGCACAGCAGGCCGTCGGTGATCTGACTGATTCACTTTCCGGCGATAAAATGTAAATTGCGACAATCAGAACCGGTAGGCCCCCAAATATGCTTCGAATAATTGTGCTTGGTTTTGCGGGTCTCATCGTCTTTGGGCTTTTGGCTTGTGCCGTCGTAACCATTGTCATTTCAAACCGTATCGACAAGCGCTACCCGCCAATCGGCAGTTTTGTTGAGGTCAACGGCACGCGCCTGCATTATGTCGATGAAGGCCCGAAGGATGCGCCAGACATTTTGCTCATCCACGGCGCGAGCAGTAATTTGCGCGATATGCTGATACCGGCGCGCGTCTCACTTGGCGGAAAATACCGTTTGATAGCCATTGACCGACCCGGCCATGGCTGGTCTGAACGCGGGCTTTACAGTGCGACACCGGATGCCCAAGCACGCACATTGGCAGATTTTTTGACCGCCATAGATGTTGACCAAGCCGTGGTGTTTGGCCACTCATTTGGCGCGGTGGTGGCAACGGCAATGGCAGTCGAACGGCCTGATAAAATGCTTGGACTGGTCGTCGCTTCACCGGCCACGCACCCTTGGCCGAGCGGCAAAACCAATTGGTATAATCATCTGGCAAGGGTGCCGGTGATTGGCTGGCTGTTTACCCGCACGCTTGCTTTGCCAGCCGGAATTAGCCGCATCGCGCCCGCCACCGATTGTGTGTTTGCGCCCAACCAAGTGCCCGCCACATATCTTGCTGATGCGGGCATTGAACTCGTCATGGTGCCGCACCGCTTCATGGATAATTCCGAAGATCTCGTGGGTTTGCATCCGCACACTGTCCGCTACAACGCCCGTTATAAAGAGATCAAAACACCGACAATCATTATCACCGGCGACCATGACACTGTGGTGTCGAAAGACATCCACGCCGTGAACCTGGCGCGCGATATTACGGGTTCGCGCCTGTTTGTGGTGAAAAATGTTGGCCATAAGCCGGATTATGCGCTGAGCGATCTGGTCGCCGCCTCCATCGAAACATTGGCAGGCAATTCCAAGGATTTGGATGCCATTGCCTCTGCCGCAGAAAAGCGCCTTGCAGGAGATCGCTTCGGGCCGGTCGAACGCTGCCCGCCGGTTAAGATCAACGAATAGTCATGGCTTGAGGCTGCTCGCTTCTGCTTCCAGCGCTACCATAATCTGTTTGCGTAATGTCGTGGCAGGCCGCGAAAGAGGTTCGCGGGCAATCAATGCGATTTCAGTTTCTGCCAAATCCGGCATTTCGTTTTTTTCGCTAAGCACAACAAAATCTTTTGGCACCATTTGCTCCGGCAATGCAATAACGCCGAGCCCCGCCCGCACGGCGGCTTGCGAACCGGCCAATGAGGGTGAGGTATAAACAATGCGCCAGTTTAGGCCGGCTTTGTCGAGCGCTTGCGTGGCGCGCTTTCGATAAACGCAAGGCTGCGGCGCGACGACCAAAGGCAACGCGCCTTGGAATTGAACCGGCTTTGGCCCGCGCGCCCAAACCAGCTTCTCACGCCAGACAGCCACGCCGTCAACATAGGCGCCATAGGGTTCGCGCTTGATCAGGATCATATCAAACGCACCGTTGCGGTAGAACTCCAGTAGATTCAAAGTCAGGTCGCAAGTGACTTCGAGGGCAACGTCCGGAAATTCTAACGCAAACTGGGCCAGCACATCCGGCAAATGCGCGGTGGCAAAATCCTCCGGTGTGCCGAGGCGCACTGTGCCTTTAAGTTTTGGCCCGCGCAGTTCAGCCAATGCCGCATTGTTCATTTCAATCATACGGCGGGCGTGCGGCAGCAGTGCCGCACCATCATCAGTAAGCGCAATCGCTTTGGCGTTACGGGTCATCAGACTGCGGCCGGCAATGGCTTCGAGCCGCCGCAACTGCAGCGTTATGGCGGACTGGCTGAGGCCAAGGCGCTGTCCGGCACGGGTTAATGAACCGGTATCGATGATGGCAGCAAAGGCCCTTAGCAAATCAAGATCTAGGCTGGCCATCAGCAATCCAATAATGCGTTTTACTCATTATTAAAACCAATAATCTCATTTTCATAATGATCAATATCTTCTTATGCGGACCCGTCACGTGTGTAACCGGTATTACAAAAAGGGGAAAACCATGCCCGGATTTGACTTATTATTGACCAACTTGCTGTCGCCCATTGTGCTCGCGTTTGCTTTAGGCGCGGTTGGTGGCTTCATCAAAAGCGAACTTGAACTGCCCGAAGCGGTGATCAAGCTGCTCTCCATCTACCTCTTATTTTCCATCGGCCTTGTTGGCGGGCATGAACTTGCCAAGGTTTCGCTTGCCGACATTGCGCCTTTGATTTCAGTTACCATCGGGCTGACAATTGCCATTCCCGTAATTTGCTTTGCGATATTGCGCATGGCGGCAGGTTTTGACAGCGCCAATGCTGCCGCCATTGCCGCCCACTACGGCTCGGTGTCATCGGCCACATTCTTCACTGCCATGACCTTTGCCACCACCATGGGCACACCCGCCCCCGGCACTATGACGGCGGTGGTGGCGCTGATGGAGTTTGCCGTGATCATTTCATTGCTGATTGCGCGCTGGTCTATGCAGCGTCAGGCCACCGGAGCAACCAAGTTGAGTGAACTTCTGGTCTCAACTTTGCGCGGGCGGGGTATTTTATTGCTCACCGGCGGTATGCTGATCGGTGGCATCGCCACGCAGGGCCAATGGGATCAGATCAAGCCGTTTTATCAGGATTTGTTCCGTGGTTTTTTGATGCTGTTCCTCTTGGAAATGGGCCTGACGGCGGCGCGGCAAATCAAAGGCTTTGCAGAAGTTGGCGTGTTTATGACCGGTTTTGCCATTGTTGCCCCATTGGTGTTTGGCACTGTTGGAGTCACACTCGGCCATATGATCGGGCTTGATTTGGGCGGAGCCTTCGTGCTCGGTGCAGTCTGTGCTTCGGCCTCATTCATTGACGCGCCCGCCGCTTGCCGCGCTGCACTACCCGAGGCCAACCCCGGCATCTACCTCACTTCATCACTCGGTGTGACATTGCCCTTCAACCTGCTGATCGGTATCCCGCTTTATTATAAATATGCCCATTGGTTGACTGGCGCGTAAAATCTTAATTTAAACTAACCCCACCCATTTGCGGGCCAGAGCTAAACCAATTTTATCGGCTTTGGCCCCAAAGTTTGCCGCCAGCGCGTGGCGCTCATTGTCCCATCCTGCATGATAGGTCGCCATGGCAGGCGCAAAATGCGAGTTGCTCCACTCTTCGACAACTTCGGTTGACGCCTCAAAGTGGAACTGCACGCCATAGGTTGCACGGCCAACCCGCCACGCCTGAACTGGCGTCATCCCGCTGGACGCCAGATGCGTTGCGGCAGGGGGCAAAGTAACCGTATCATTGTGCCAGTGAAACATCGGCGCAGCTTCACCCAATTCAGCGATCATCGGGTCAGCTTTGCCAGCATCAAGCGCCACCACATCTTGCCAGCCAAACTCAATCGGGCGGCCAAGGATGTTTTCTCCGCCATGCGCCCGCGCCAGCAATTGGCTGCCAAGGCAAATGCCGAGCACGGCTTTATCAGCTTTCGTGAAATCCAGCGACAGATCACACAAGGGTTTCAAATAGGGATGCTCACCATCGGCGAGCGCGTTTTGCGGCCCGCCAAGAATGATCAGGCCTTCATGGTTGCTTGCATCCGCCGGCAGCGACTTGCCGCGATATGGATGACGGCGGTCGATGACCGCCTCCGCCTCGTTGAGTGCTTGGCCGACGAGGCCAATCGGGCAATCAGGGTAATTGTCGATGACGAGAATGCGCAAGGGTTAGGCTGCTTTTACCCTGAATTCAGGTGGCAACTGCTCTCTGGCCCGTAAAAATTCCATCCCAACAATGTGCCCTTCTGCATCGTAATCGAGCACCACACCGGGAGAGACTTCTTCGCTTTCCATTATTTTAGCAGCGCCAAAACGAATGTAGGCTGCATTGGCTTCCGGATCATATGTCACAACTGGGTTCATTTTGGCCGCCGCGCTTTTCGATCAAAGAATAAAGTTATTATACGCACTTCTTGCTCACTTTCAAAGCAAACAACGCGAAGGGCTCGCCCGCCAAATTCATCAATGATTGCAAAATGCTGTTCCAGCGAATCATCGTCTGGATCTGGCATCGTCCAATCAGGCTGATATACTGCCTTTTCTATCCATTTGACCAAGATTTCGCGTTCAAAGGCCGAAGTTGCAGCGTGATGGGTGAATTTAAGCGGCTTAACCACCCCTCACTCGCCTACCTTCAGCACCCGAATAAACGCTTCCTGCGGGATATCCACGCGGCCGAATTGGCGCATTTTCTTTTTGCCTTCTTTTTGCTTGTCGAGCAGCTTGCGCTTACGGGAAACGTCGCCGCCATAACATTTGGCGGTCACGTCTTTGCGCATGGCTGAAATCGTCTCGCGGGCAATCACCTTGCCGCCAATTGCGGCTTGGATCGGGATTTTGAACATATGGCGCGGGATAAGGTCTTTCAGTTTCTCGCACATCACGCGGCCTCGGCGTTCGGCGGCAGAGCGGTGGACGAGCTGCGAGAGTGCATCAACCGGCTCGTCATTAACGAGGATGCTCATTCGGACGAGATCGCCCTCACGGTGTCCGATCAATTGATAATCGAATGAGGCGTAACCTTGCGATAGGCTTTTCAGGCGGTCGTAAAAATCAAACACCACTTCATTGAGCGGCAATTCATAAACCAGCATCGCGCGGGTGCCGACATAGGATAGATCAATTTGGAGGCCGCGGCGCTCTTGGCAGAGCTTCAAAATCGAGCCGAGATATTCATCCGGCGTCAAAATTGTGGCTTTTATCCACGGCTCGTCAATGGTGCTGATGCGCACAATGTCAGGCATATCGGCAGGGTTGTGCAATTCTATGTGGTCGCCATTGGTCATGGTCATTTTGTAAACAACGGATGGCGCGGTTGCGATAAGGTTGAGGTTGAACTCGCGCTCCAAGCGCTCCTGAATAATCTCAAGATGCAGCAAGCCCAGAAACCCGCAGCGGAAACCAAAGCCAAGCGCGGCTGAAGTTTCCATCTCAAATGAGAAGCTGGCATCGTTCAAACGCAGTTTGCCCATGGCGGAGCGGAGCGTTTCAAAATCATCGGCGTCCACTGGAAAGAGGCCGCAGAACACCACAGGCTGTGCGGGTTTGAAGCCCGGCAACATATTGGCGGTCGGGCGTTTGTCTTCCGTGATTGTATCGCCAACACGGGTGTCTGCCACTTCTTTGATCGACGCCGTTAGAAACCCGATTTCGCCGGGGCCAAGCGTTTCCACCTGCACCATTTTCGGGGTGATGACGCCAACACGCTCAACCGGATATTTTGCGTCCGTACCCATCATGCGGATGGTCTGGCCTTTTTTAATCTCGCCTTCCAGCACGCGCACCAGCACGATCACGCCCAAATAAGTGTCATACCAGCTGTCAACCAGCAGCGCTTTCAAGGGCGCATTTCGGTCGCCATTGGCGGGGGGCGGCAATTGGTGAACGATGGCTTCGAGCACATCGGGAATGCCCAAACCGGTTTTCGCGGAAATCAGCACAGCTTGGCTGGCATCAATGCCGATCACTTCCTCGATCTGTGCGCGGATACGTTCGGGCTCAGCAGCTGGCAGATCGACCTTGTTCAGAACCGTTACAATCTCGTGGTTGTTATCAATCGCCTGATAGACGTTGGCGAGGGTTTGCGCTTCAACGCCTTGGCTGGCATCGACCACCAGCAGCGAGCCTTCGCAGGCCGAAAGCGAGCGCGAGACTTCATAGGCAAAGTCGACATGGCCGGGCGTATCAATAAGGTTGAGGATATAATCCTCGCCATTATTAGCCTTATAGTTCAACCGCACGGTTTGCGCTTTGATCGTAATGCCGCGCTCTTTTTCAATATCCATATTGTCGAGCACCTGCTCTGACATTTCGCGCGCCTCAAGCCCGCCGGTCGATTGGATCAGCCGGTCGGCCAGCGTGGATTTGCCGTGGTCAATATGGGCCACAATCGAAAAATTGCGGATATGTGATGGAGGTGTTTGTTTGGTGCTCTGAGTCATGGCCTCGCGTTACGCAAACACGGGGAAATTTGCAATGCGACGTTTTTCATCACTTCATGCCATCAGGCAAATCAGGGTTTGATCCGCGCACCGGTCTTATCGGCAAATGCCGCCAATCTTTCGCGGGCAGCGGGCTGCGTATTGACCATCCCCGCTACGACGGCTTCGGCATAAGCGGCGTCAAAGCTTGACATGTTTTGCATATGGGAAATGGCCGAACAAATGGCAAAATTAGTCAGCGGCAGATTGGCAGCGGCGCGCGAGTTCAAGCGCTTTGTCTAAGCTTGAACCATCAACCAAATACTGGGCCAAGCCAATATTGATTGCTTCTTGGCCTTTATAAATTCGCCCGGTCAACATCATGTCAATCATACGGGCTTTGCCCACAAGATCGGCCACACGGATGGTTGCGCCACCGCCAGTGAACAAACCACGCGTCCCTTCTGGCAAAGCAAAATAAGTGCCGTGATCGGCAACGCGGATATGCGCGGCAGACGCCAGTTCAAGCCCGCCGCCGACAACTGCGCCGTGGAGTGCGGCAATCACGGGTATGCCGCTATATTCCATCTTATTGAACGCTTCATGCCAGCGCAGACAGATATGCATGAAGTCGGCTGGGCTGCGGTCTTGGATATGGTGCTCAACCAAATCAAGCCCGGCGCAAAAATGCTCACCTTCGGCGGCCAGCACCACCGAGCGCACATGCGATTTCGGAATGGCTGAAAAAAGCTCCACGATCTCTTCAATAGTTTGCGCGTTAAGAGCATTGCGCTTTTCAGGCCGGTTCAATGTTGCCACCAGCACACCGTCTTCGTGCACATCCAAACTCAGATTTTGAATGCCGAGATTCGTCACATCTTTCATGGCCTTTGATCTTCCTTATTTGATCGCCTTACAGGAATGGCAAATTAGTGAGTATTACAGGCTTGGCGGTTGCCACATTCAGCCCGCGCCCAAAAAAAATATTGAAAATGGGTAATTGAAAGCCAAAACGAGTGACCGGTATATTATCATAGGTCGTAAAAGAAGTGACGCTTTCGGCAATAGTGCTGCAAAAAACGGCCAAGGCTTGAGGCGAGCCAAAGGATAAATTGCACATATCAAAGACCCTTTGAAAACCTAACTTGCGAAAGGATGACAACGCCGTCAAACGATGATTAATAGCCCTATGACCACGTTTTTGTTATGGATAAGTCATGCATGAAGTGCCGCCATTGGCTTGGTTGCGTGCTTTTGAGGTTTCCGCGCGGCATTTGAGCTTCACCGGCGCTGCGCAGGAATTGGCACTTAGCCAAGCCGCTGTCTCTAAGCAGGTTAAACTGCTTGAGCTAAAGTTGGGCCAGCGGCTGTTCCATCGCTTGCCGCGCAGTTTGGAACTCACCAAATCCGGCGAAGCGTTTTTGCCAAAAGTTCAAGACGCGTTTGAGCGACTGGCAGCCGGTGCCAATGAAGTCTTTGGCCCGCGCCGCGGCAATGTCCTCACAATCCGCTGCGCCGTCGGATTTGCCGTCAACTGGCTCGCCCCCCGCCTTCCTGATTTCTTGGCCAAACACTCGGGCACGGGATTGCGGGTCATCTCAAGCGTCTGGAATGAAGAGAATGGCAACGAAGACTTTGATCTTGAAATCCGCTATGGTGATGGCAAATGGCCAAACCTTCAAACTGACCGGCTGACATTTGAACTGTTGCAGCCGCTGTGCAGCCCGTCGCTGTTGACAGGGGTTAATGCTTTAAAATCGCCGGAGGATTTGCGAACACAAACTCTGATCCACGTCCTTGGCTATAAGGAAGGATGGGCGCTTTGGCTTAAAGCGGCAAATGTTGAAACAGGTGATCAGCCCGCAACGCTGCAATTTGACACATCACTTATGGCAATTGAAGTCGCCGCCGCAGGTGCGGGCGTTGTTATGGGGCGCAGCTCACTATTTCAAAGGGAATTGGCAAGAGGAAGGCTCATTGCACCTTTTGCGCTGCAAGTTCCTGTCAATGAAGCGTTCCATCTTATATCACGTGACGCGGGTCAAAACCCGCATCAAGCCACAGTTTTCAGACAATGGCTGCTCGAAAGTATTCGGTCGCCCGACATCTAACGTGGTTACCTGTGTGCTTCTGAGTTTGCGCTTGGCCCCTTCCCTTTGCCCACACTTTCCCCTATAGCCGCCACAACCATGGCTCACCCCGTGGCACGCCTGCCTGTGCTGGACGACATCTTGGCGCATGGCTTTTCCAACCCTCCTTTAGAAAGGGATTCCCGATGTCGATTTCCGCCGAGCGCAAAAACGCTCTGATTAAAGAATATGCCACCAAAGTTGGTGACACCGGTTCGCCTGAAGTTCAGGTTGCTATCCTGACTGAGCGGATCAAATATTTGACCGACCACTTTAAATCTCACGTCAAAGACAACCATTCGCGCCGCGGCCTGTTGGCTATGGTGAGCTTGCGCCGTTCGCAGCTTGATTATTTGAAAAAGATCGATGTTGCGCGTTACCAGTCTTTGATTGAGCGCCTCGGTATTCGTCGTTAATATCGGCGTTAAAAAATTCCGGCGCTGAACATTTCAGCGCCGTTTCCGCCCGCCTCTTTAAACGAGGCATGTTCAACCATCATGGGGCAGGATTGCCGGCAGTTTCTTAGTCAAGAAATTCCCCGTTGTCTTGCCCGTGATGATCACCCGCGGCACTGAAATGCTGCATCACTCACGAATAGGGCGGCTGCCAATGATGGCGGCGCGCCCCGAACTTGCAAGGACAAGATATGTTCAATCATCATTCCGTTGAAATCGAATGGGGCGGACGCCCTCTGAAACTCGAAACCGGCAAAATCGCGCGTCAGGCCGATGGCGCTGTGCTTGCCACCTATGGCGAAAGCGTCGTTCTCGCCACTGTGGTTTCTGAGAAAAACCCGAAAGTCGGCTTCGATTTCTTCCCGCTCACCGTCAATTATCAAGAAAAAGCCTTTGCCGCCGGCCGTATTCCCGGCGGTTACTTCAAACGTGAAGGCCGCCCGTCAGAAAACGAAACTCTGGTTTCGCGCCTGATCGACCGCCCGATCCGCCCGCTTTTTGCTGATGGCAATAAAAACGATACCCAAGTCGTGATCACTGTTTTGCAGCACGACCTTGAAAATAACCCTGACATTTTGGCAATTGTTGCGGCTTCCGCGGCACTCACACTCTCCGGCGTTCCGTTCATGGGCCCGCTTGGTGCGGCCCGCGTCGGTTATATCAATGGCGAATATGTGTTGAACCCGCATGTTGATGAAATGCCGGAATCCTTGCTTGATCTGGTTGTCGCTGGCACTGCCGACGCCGTGTTGATGGTGGAATCTGAGGCCAAAGAACTCGACGAAGAAACCATGCTTGGTGCCGTTGTGTTCGGCCAGCGCGCCTTCCATCCTGTGCTCGA
>JANMFT010000322.1:0-3182 GCA_031374255.1 Limoniibacter sp.
GGCCCAATGCTTTTGCGCGAGCCTTGCGCGGCCGACAGCGGCAAATGCGGCACCCATGGCCATAACTGGGCGCGACGCGAACACCGAGCCGTCGATGGGAGAAACACAATTCAGCATAGTCGTCATTCATCAATACCTTTCAAAACCATCAATATCTTTCAAAACCTCTGTGCAATTCCCAATCGGTGATACGGCGGTCATATTCAAATTGTTCCCAGCGGGCAGTGTGGAGATAATGGTTGATGGCATCATTACCGAGCGCTTGCCGCAGCATTTTGGAATGCTCGAGCGACGTAATCGCCTCGCGCAAGGTTTTTGGAATCTCGCGCAGTTTAGCGCCTGCATAGGCATCGCCCTCAAACGGGGCTTCAAGTTCCAGCTTCTCATCGATACCGGCAAGGCCGGACGCAATCAAAGCGGCGAACGCCAGATACGGATTTAAATCAGCGCCGCCAATCCGGCACTCCATGCGTATGGCCTTTGTGCCGCCGCCGCATAAACGAAACCCCGCCGTGCGGTTATCGTCCGACCATATGAGTTTGGTCGGCGCAAAAGTGCCGACCTGAAAGCGCTTATAAGAGTTGATATAGGGAGCCAGAAAATAGGTGAATTCCTCGGCATATTTCATCTGCCCCGCCACCCAATGCCGCATCATATCCGACATTCCCAGCGGTTTGGATTTATCCAAAAACAACGGCGTTTTGCCGTCTGCTGACCAGACAGAATTATGGATGTGCGAAGAATTTCCAGCCAGACCGAAATTATACTTCGCCATAAATGTAATGGCTTTGCCCATGTTGTGGGCGATTTCCTTGCAGCCATTTTTCATGATCACATGATTATCGGCCATCTCCAACGCTTCGGCATAGCGGACGTTGATTTCCTCTTGGCCGGGGCCCCATTCGCCTTTGGAGTTTTCAACCGGAATGCCCGCGCCGTGCAGCCCGTTGCGGATTGCCCGCATGTAAAGCTCTTCTTTTGAAGTGATCGAAATCACATAGTCGCCAATATATGGTGACGCGGTTGCAAGGTCAGACCATTTTTTATGGCGCGCGGTATCGTAAGTTTCATCAAACAAAAAGAATTCGAGTTCAGATGCAAAATACGCCATCCAGCCACGTTCTTTAAGACGGGCGATTTGTTTGCGCAAAATACTGCGCGGACTATGCGGTAAATCATGGTGGTGATGGTCTTGAACATCGGCGAGAACCAAAGCGGTCTTCTCAAGCCAAGGGATACGGCGCAGCGTGGACAAATCCGGCTTCATCACAAAGTCGCCATAGCCCTTTGACCATGACGCCGCCTGATAGCCCGGCACCGGCTCCATATCGATATCATTGGCGAGCAAATAATTGCAGCCATGGGTTTCATCATAGGCGGTTTCAGCAAAGAAAGAGGCGAGAAAGCGCTTGCCAATGAGGCGGCCTTGCTGGTCGGTGAAGCACACCAGAACGGTGTCGATCTCTCCGCTGGTGGCGTCTTTTTTCAATTGCTCGAAACTTAAATTACTTGGCATTTTTCACCTGCATTTTGAAACAAATAACCCGTCCGGATTTTGTCCGGCCGGGTTAAATTTTAAGCGAAAGTCTTAAGTGCTTTGACCAACGGCACGTTCCGCAGCAGCAATGGCAGCGGCACGTTTTTTGATCTCGTCGCCAATCGGCGGGCCTTGGAAGCGGCGGTTTTCAAGTGCAAACCACAGCACAACGGCCAGAACCAAAAAGCCTAGTACAATCCATAAAACCTTGTCATTCGGGAATTGCACGGCAGCAAAAAAGATAATGCCCATGCCAACAACCGAAAGCGCACAGACCAACTTAAACAAGCCTGCGGGCATGGCCCATGGTCCCGGGTTTGGCCATTTTGCTGTTCCGTAGGCCATCATTCCGGCCACGATTGGAATGATGAAAGACAAGAAAAGGAATACCAATGTCGAGTTCACTACCATGAAATAGAGTGAGAAATCCGCGCCACCGGCAACCGGAATCAAGCTCACGGCCACCACATAAGCAATACTCAAAATGGTTGCAGTCCAGATTGAAGTGACCGGCGTACGGTAGCGCGGGCTTACACTGGCAAGAGCCTTTGAACCGAGCGGCATGCCATCGTCGCGTGCAAATGCATAAAGCATCCGGCTGGCAGATGTGACGGTGGCCAGGCCACATAGCAGCTGAGTAATCAAAACACCAAGATAAATAATGTCTTTGAGCACTTCCGGCAAAATGGCATCCATAGTGGCAAAGAACACGCCGAAGCCTTGGGTAGCGCCAACTGTCATATCAGGAATGGCAAGAATAATGGCGCAGACCATGACCCAGCCAATCAATGACGACCAGATCACCGCTGACACAATGCCGCGTGGCACAGACAAGGCTGCGCCTTTGGTTTCTTCAGCTGTATGCGCTGACGCATCGTATCCGGTGATCGTGTACAGTGGCAGTAAAAGTCCAAGAACGAACACATAGAGCATTGACGCTCCGTTACCTGCCGGATTTGCTTCCGTCACTGACGGGTCGGCAAACACATTGCCGCCAGCTGCACCATAATTATTGGTGAAGGTCCAAAGCCGTGAAAAGTCGAGTGCAGGGGCATAGTAAAAACAAGCCGCGACCAACACGGCGGTTGTCGCCAGAATGATATAGCCCGAAATATCGGTCAGCATCGTTGTGACCTTGATGCCAACATGGTTGAAGATGGCTTGGATGACAGTGATAATGGCGACAAAAACCACAATCGACGTTGGGTCTGTGCCCATGCCGAACATGCGGGCACCAAAAGTTGCTTGGAAAAAGAAGGCCGTGCCAATGTTAATCGCGCCAAGCACAGTAAGCAGGCCGAGCAGGTTGAGCCAAGCGGTGAGCCAGCCCCAAAAGCGGTTTCCTAAGATGGATGCCCAGTGGTATAGACCGCCAGCCGTTGGATAGGCTGATGCAATTTGCGCCATTGCAAGCGCAAACATACCTGAGATAAAGCATCCGACAATCCAGCCGATACCCGCACCTGCGCCGCCAACGGACCCAATCGACTGACCAAAGGAGTTGATGCCGCCCGACAAAATGCAGATGATCGAAAACGAAATTGCGAAGTTTGAAAATTTGGACATGGAGCGCGACAATTCCTGCGCATAGCCCATACCGTGGAGGACTTTCATATCCTCCTTTTGCTCATTGTCAGAGTAATTA
>JANMFT010000337.1:0-7927 GCA_031374255.1 Limoniibacter sp.
GGCCGAACGCGTCAATGCGCGGCATTACCCGATGCCATTGCCGGTATTTGCGCGCTCGCGTGACGAAAAGCGTTTGCTGCACAATCAGGAGCCAGTGCACAATATTCTTGAACTTGCGCGGCAGGCCGATGTGACCTTTGTCGGGATCGGCAATATGGGTCTGAATGCGCCTTTGCATGTGGACGGTTTCATTAGCCGGGAAGATGTGCGGGCCCTAGATAAAGCCGGTGCAGTGGGAGAGATCACGTCTTGGGTTTATGACAGGCATGGCCATTTGATTGACGGTCTCATCAATGATCGTGTGGCTTCTGCGCCTTTGCAACCCAACCAACCAAATCCGGTTATTGGAATCGCGGCAGGCGAGGCTAAGGTTGCGGCCATTCATGGGGCGATGCGCGGTAATTTGATAACCGGACTAATCACTAACGAGTTCACAGCGGGGCTATTGCTCAAACTATGAGTAATTGCTCAAATATGTTAACCAACTGAAATTTATAAATATTATTTTTTATGTGGCCTTTTTGGTGCATTGCAGCATCTTTTCTTGCTTGACAGCTTTGCAAAATAGGCGTGATTATTCGCTCAACCTTGGGGCAAAAGCCCGCAAGGTGTTAGGGAGGATTTCGATGAAACATTTTGCACGTGCCCTGCTGGGCGCGACGGCTTTGTGCGCTTCGTTTTCCCTTGCATCGGCTGAAACCAAATTGACAATTGCTACCGTCAACAATGGCGACATGATCCGCATGCAGGGTTTGACCGAAGATTTCACCAAAGATAATCCAGATATTTCTCTGGAGTGGGTAACCCTTGAAGAAAACGTACTTCGTGAAAAAGTCACCACCGACATTTCCACAAAGGGCGGCCAATTCGACGTTCTCACAATCGGCACATATGAAGTGCCAATTTGGGGCAAAAACGGCTGGCTCGTGCCACTGACCGGTGTTGATGATCCCGCAGACTTGCTGCCAGCAATGTCAGGTGCTTTGACTGTTGACGGCAAATTATTGGCCGCGCCATTCTACGGCGAATCTTCAATGGTTATGTATCGCACAGACCTGATGGATAAGGCCGGTTTGAAAATGCCGGAAGCTCCAACATGGACTTTCATTGCTGAAGCTGCCGCCAAAATGACCGATAAAGCCAACGAAGTTTACGGCGTATGTTTGCGCGGTAAAGCAGGTTGGGGCGAGAACATGGCGTTTCTCACAGCCACATCAAACTCATTCGGTGCGCGCTGGTTTGACGAAAAATGGACACCGCAGTTCGATCAGCCTGAGTGGAAAGCCACATTGGATTTCTATCTTAAACTGATGACAGATTCAGGCCCTCCAGGCGCATCGACCAACGGCTTCAATGAAAACCTCGCACTCTTCAATGCCGGTAAATGCGGAATGTGGATTGATGCGACCGTTGCCGCTTCTTTCGTAACCAACCCGAAAGACTCAACAGTTGCTGATAAGGTAGGTTTTGCTTTGGCTCCGGATAATGGCCTTGGCAAACGCGGTAACTGGCTCTGGGCCTGGTCTTTGGCCATTCCTGCCGGTTCTGCAAAAGTAGATGCAGCCCAGAAATTTGTCGGCTGGGCAACATCAAAACGCTATACCGAGCTGGTTGCATCTAAAGAAGGCTGGGCCAACGTTCCTCCAGGAACGCGCACATCGCTTTATGCCAACCCGGAATATCAAAAAGTGCCGTTTGCAAAAATGACACTGGATTCTATTCTTTCAGCTGATCCAAACAAGCCAACTGTAAAACCAGTTCCGTATACGGGTGTTCAGTTTGCCGCCATTCCTGAGTTTGCCGGTATTGCAACCTCTGTTGGCGAAATTTTCTCTGCCGCACTTGCCGGCACGAAAACAGCTGATGAAGCGCTGGCTGAAGCTCAAGCTTTGACTGTCCGCGAAATGACTGCTGCTGGTTATATTAAGTAACCTGACAAAAACTCCCAGTTGTTACCTCCCAGGTGCAACACCTGTCCGGGCTTCGTGCCCGGGCAGATTAGGCGACGACTTGCGCGAATTGCTGCCACATCATTCATTTTAAGGCATTCGATTATGGCGACTCAGCAGACACGGATGCTCGGAAAAATAGCGGTTGCACCGTCTGTTATTGTCTTGTTTATGTGGATGATTGTGCCATTGGTAATGACGATCTATTTCTCTTTTTTGCGCTACAATCTTATTCAACCAAATGCCGCCTGCTCACTGATGACACCGGGCGTGATGTTTGATGAAGCCAGCCGCTGCATTGCAGGCTTTGGCAATTATAAATTCTTTCTCACTGACCCGGAATTTTTCAAGGCCGCGTTGAACTCGTTGGCGATTGTAGGTTCTGTCCTCCTGATCAGCATCGTTGGTGGCACGTTGTTGGCACTGCTGCTGGATCAAGCCATTTACGGGCAGGGCATTGTGCGCATTTTGATTATCGCGCCATTCTTTGTGATGCCTACCGTCAGTGCCTTGGTTTGGAAAAACATGTTCATGAACCCGGTCTCGGGTTTGCTGGCTTGGGTTCAAAAGTCGCTGGGTTTTGCGCCGCTCGATTGGTTTGCCCATGCGCCCTTAACAGCTGTGATCATTATTGTGGCATGGCAGTGGTTGCCGTTTGCAACGCTGATTATTTTAACATCACTACAATCGCTTGATGAGGAGCAAAAAGAAGCTTCGCAAATGGATGGCGCAACGCCATGGGCCTATTTCGCTTATATTATTGTGCCGCATTTGTTGCGCCCGGTTACAGTCGTAGTCCTGATTGAAACCATTTTCCTGCTCAATGTGTTTGCTGAAATTTATGTGACCGGCACTGGCGGCCCCGCAGGCAACATGCCGTTCCTCGTTTACCAATATGGCATGATCAAAAGTAACATCGGTGGCGCTTCCGCAGGGGCTATCATCGCCGTCATCCTCGCCAACATCGTCGCATTCTTTTTGATGCGGATGATTGGCAAGAATCTGGAGAACTGAGATGGCCCGCGCAGTCTCCACCCGCCGCCGCGTTTTCATGTCAGTTCTGGCATGGTCGGTTGCATTGCTGATTTTTTTCCCGATTCTATGGACAATTTTGACATCCTTCAAAACTGAGGGTGAAGCGATCGCCCTGCCACCGAAATTTCTTTTCTTTGATTGGACACTAGAAAATTATGCCATCGTTCAGGAGCGTTCAGATTACTTTACCTTCGCGATGAATTCGGTGATTATTGCGGTTGGCTCAACAGCTTTGGCCATGTTGTTTGCCATTCCTGCGGCGTGGTCGCTGGCATTTGCGCCCGGCAAACGCGCCAAGGATTTGTTGATGTGGATGCTATCCACCAAAATGATGCCGCCGGTTGGCGCATTGATACCGCTGTTTTTGATCTTCCGCGATTTGAGCCTGCTCGACACGCATCTAGGCATTGTGATTGTCGCAATGCTGATCAATCTGCCGATTATCATTTGGATGCTATACACCTATTTCAAAGAAATTCCCGGTGAAATCTTGGAAGCCGCACGTATGGATGGCGCATCCATCGGCAAAGAACTGTTGTTTGTTTTGGCGCCGATGGCCATTCCCGGAATTGCATCAACTGTGTTGCTGAACGTGATTCTGGCTTGGAATGAGGCGTTCTGGACATTGGCACTCACCACGAAAGATGCAGCGCCACTTACCCAATTTATTGCCAGCTATTCTGCGCCTGAAGGCTTGTTCTGGGCCAAACTTTCTGCGGCATCGACCATGGCGATCGCCCCCATTCTTATCCTTGGCTGGTTTGCCCAAAAACAATTGGTGCGCGGCCTAACCTTCGGAGCCGTAAAATAATGGGCACGATTACGCTGAAAAAAGTCCGTAAGCAATTTGGCGATGTTGTCATTATCCCGGGTGCTGACCTTGAAGTGCATGATGGCGAATTTGTTGTGTTTGTCGGGCCTTCAGGCTGCGGTAAATCCACATTGCTGCGCTTGATTGCCGGCCTTGAGGATTTAACCAGCGGCGCAATTGCAATCGATAATCAAGACATGACCGAGGTTGCGCCATCAAAGCGCGGCCTGTCGATGGTATTCCAGTCCTACGCGCTTTATCCGCATATGAGTGTCCGCAATAATATTTCTTTCGGCCTTAAAATGTCGGGTATGTCGCCGGAAGAGATTAACGCCAAGGTTACAACCGCCGCGGCCAAACTCAATTTGACAGATTATCTTGACCGCAAGCCGCGCCAGCTTTCCGGAGGGCAGCGCCAGCGTGTGGCGATTGGCCGGGCTATTGTGCGCCAGCCAAAAGGCTTTTTGTTTGACGAGCCGTTGTCAAACCTCGATGCCGCGCTTCGCGTCAATATGCGTATTGAAATCATGCAGATGCACAAGGAACTTGGCGCTACCATGATTTATGTCACGCACGATCAGGTTGAAGCCATGACCATGGCCGACCGCATTGTGGTGCTTGATAAGGGCTATATCCGTCAAGTTGGATCGCCGCTCGAACTTTATAACAAGCCAGACAATTTGTTTGTGGCTGGCTTTATCGGTTCGCCGAAAATGAATTTCTTCACCGGTAAAATCGCTGATGATTTGAAAGCCACAACCATTGGCGTTAGACCAGAGCACATCCAAATGTCAGCTGCCGGCCCGCACAAAGGCACGGTTGAATTATCTGAACATTTGGGATCTGACACTTACTTTCACGTTGATGCCGGTGAACTTGGCCGCATTCTGGTGCGGGCCGGTGGCGAAACGCCGACCAAAACCGGCGACCAAATCCGCTTCGGTTTTGATGCCAAGCGCATCCACCGTTTTAATGCCGAGGGCCTTGCCCTGTGACACGATTGGCCGGCAAATCTGCTTTGATTACAGGCGCGGCGCGCGGAATTGGCCGTGCCTTTGCTGAAGCTTATGTCCGCGAAGGCGCGACCGTGGCGATTGGTGATATTAATCTGGAAGCCGCAACAAAAACCGCAGCTGAAATCGGCCCGAGTGCCTACGCTGTGCATTTGGATGTGACGAACCAGGCTTCTATTGACGCCGCGATTGGTTCTGTCGTTGGCCGCGCTGGTAAACTTGATATTATCATCAACAATGCGGCTTTGTTTGATTTACAGCCGATTGTTGAAATTACCCGCGCCAGTTATGACCGGCTGTTTTCTATCAATGTCGCAGGCACTTTGTTTATGATGCAAGCGGCTGCCAAGCAGATGATTACGCAAGGTCGAAATTCGTCTGGTAATGCTGGCAAAATCATCAATATGGCCAGCCAGGCCGGTCGTCGCGGCGAAGCGCTGGTTGGCACTTATTGTGCCACCAAAGCTGCAGTGATTTCGCTGACACAATCAGCAGGTTTGGGCTTGATAGAGCACGGCATCAACGTCAATGCGATTGCACCCGGTGTGGTGGATGGCGAGCATTGGGATGGCGTCGACGCATTGTTTGCGAAATACGAAAACCGGCCAAAGGGTGAGAAGAAACGCCTTGTGGGGGAGGCTGTACCCTTTGGCCGGATGGGAACCGCAGATGATTTAACTGGTATGGCCATTTTTCTGGCCTCAGCCGAAGCTGACTTCATTGTAGCGCAAACCTATAATGTTGATGGCGGCAATTGGATGAGTTGATATGAATAAATTGCATCCAAAACCGGTTGCTGCGACAGCCATTCGCCCAAGTCTGGCAGTACTGCCTGCACTTGCCAACACAGCTTCCGTGCCCAGCTATTCCCGCGCCGATCTATCACCTGGCATTGTGCATATTGGCGTTGGCAATTTTCACCGAGCGCATATGGCGGTTTATCTGCACCGCCTGTTTGATAAAGGAATTGATCATGATTGGGCCATTATCGGCGGCGGCGTAAAGCATTATGATGCCGCCATGCGCGCCAAACTTGAGCCGCAGGACTGGCTGACAACCATTATCGAGCTTGACCCGAAAGGCCGCTCGGCAGCCGTTACGGGCGCGATGATCGACTTTACCGACACAAATCCAGATGCACTTATTTCAACTTTAATGCGCCCAGAAATTCGGATCGTATCGCTGACCATCACCGAGGGCGGCTATTTTGTTGACGCGTTGACCGGCGGGTTTGATGTGAACCATGCCGAGATCATCGCTGATGCAGTTGCGCCAAACGCTCCACAAACCGTGTTTGGTGTATTGATCAAGGCGCTGGTTTCCCGGCGCGATAAAGGTCTCGCGCCATTTACCATTTTATCCTGCGATAATTTACCGGAAAACGGCCATGTGACTGAGGCTTCGGTTTTGGGTTTGGCGGCTTTGCAAGACAAACATCATGGGACGAGCAATGCGGCTTGGATCAAGGCCAATGTCGCCTTCCCGAATTCCATGGTGGATTGCATCACGCCTGCCACCGGCGCGCGCGAGATCGCGTTTGCTGCGGATCAATTTCATATTGCTGATGCTGCACCGGTCACGTGCGAGCCGTTCCGGCAATGGGTGCTGGAAGACAAATTCCCGCAAGGCCGCCCGCGCTTTGAATTGGTGGGCGCTGAGTTTGTGAAAGACGTTGCACCCTACGAGTTGATGAAACTGCGTATTCTCAACGCAGGGCACGCCATTATTGCTTACCCGTCTGGCATTCTTGGCATTCACTATGTGCATGACGCTATGGCCAATCCGCTGATTGCCAAATTCTTAGGGTGGCTTTTGCATAAAGAGCTGATGCCGACGGTGCCCGCAATTCCGGGTGTCGACTTTGAAGCCTATTACCAGAAAATTGTTGAGCGTTTTTCAAACGCGGAAGTCGGCGATACTATTCCAAGGCTGTGCCTTGACGGCTCCAACCGCCAGCCGAAATTTGTATTGCCTGCCGTGCATGACCGCTTGAGTGACCGGCTATCTGTGGACGGCTTGGCGCTCGAAGTGGCGCTATGGTGCCGGTTCTGCGCTGGCATCGATGAAGACGGCCAAGCTCTCAATGTGCCGGATAATAATGCCGTACAACTGACCGATCACGCCATAAAGGCACGAAAAAACCCAAATGTTTTTTTGCAACAAAAAGCGATTTTTGGTGCTCTTTCTGAGGCCAAACCTTTTGCTGAAGCTTTCGCGTCAGCTCTTGATGAGTTGTGGGCGAAAGGTGTAGTTCGGGTGCTGACAGAAGTGGTGGGTCCGGAGGGACTCGAACCCCCAACCAAGCGGTTATGAGCCGCCGGCTCTAACCATTGAGCTACAGACCCCACTGGTGATGCGCTTAAGGTGTTTTGCGTTTTGGCTCAAGCGGTGATTAACGTTTTGTTTTTGCGGCGCCTGATAGTGCAACTGCGGCGATGATGATGGTGCCTACTAAAATTTCGCGGACATAGCTGTTGATACTTAGCTGGGTGAGGCCGTTTGATAATAGCCCAAGCATCGCAACGCCGACCAATGTATGAAGCACGCGGGGCTCGTTTTTATCGTTCATTGTCATGCCGAGAAAAACCGCGGCAATGGCATCAAGCATCAGCCCTGCGCCTTGAATAGGGTTGGCAGAAGCCACACGGCTGGTCAGCATTAGGCCAGCTATCGCTGCGCCAATGCCGACCAGTGCAAAAGCAGTCAAGCGAACAGCTTTTACGTTGATGCCTGCTAAGTGCGCCGCCTCAACATTACCACCAATGGCGCGAATATGGCGGCCAAAGACAAGCTTATGCATGGCAAACCAGACACCAAATAAAATGAAGGCTGCAAGGATAACCAAATTGGGCAGCGTTAGAACCTGTTCACCGGATTGCCATAGTGGAATGCCGCCTTTGGCGAGGCCCGAAAAGCTGGCAGGAATTGCTGAACCGAAAATGGTTTTGCCGCCGCTGGTGAGAAATGCTGTTCCGGAAAAAATGGTAAGAGTGCCGAGTGTCGCTACAAACGGCAAAATTCCAAGGTAACTGATTAACACGCCGTTGAGTGCCCCTCCAATTAGGCCGGCAAACAAGGCTGCCAATATTCCGAGAGATAATGAGCCGGTTGCTTGAAAC
>JANMFT010000345.1:0-2012 GCA_031374255.1 Limoniibacter sp.
GCGAACTTCGGCGCTTGACGACACATGCAGTGCGGCTGCGGCAGCCGCGTAAGTTGCTGCGGGTTCGAGTTTGTCGCCTAAGCATAATCGCGCAGCCAAAGCGCCAACGAAACAGTCGCCAGCGCCGTGGGTTGAAATGACTGGAACTTTGAAAGCCGGGATAAAATCCCACTCACTTTCACTTTTCCAAATAAGCAAACCGTCGCCGCCACGCGTTTCAATGGTTATGCAGTTGTTGCTATGAATTGCATTTCCGAGCGCCTGAGCTTCAACGCCATTGACAATAAAAATATCAATTACAGCCAGCAAATCCGGCTCAAGGTCGCGGGCAGGGGCGGCGTTGAGTATGACTTTCGCGCCCGTTTTTGCGGCCTTGATTGCAATTGCCAAATTGATCTCGGGCAAGATTTCATTCTGTAAAATCAACCACTTTAACCCCGCTGGAATTTTGATTGAGTGGGCATCGATAGCCTCATTGGCACCTGAAACTATCACTGCGCCATAGTCGCCACTTGAGGTAACAATCGCAACGCTCATGCCAGAAGCCAAATTCGGATGCGGAATGATTTGGCTTACATCCACACTGCCAACTGCGAGCTGCTCAACCATAAAATAGCCCGCGTCATCACTTCCTGTCGCTCCTGCGAAAGCGGTTTTTACTCCGTTTCGTGCAGCTGATAGCGCTTGGTTGCCACCTTTGCCGCCGAGGGCGTAGGCCACGCTTTGGCCTTTTAAGGTTTCATCCAATTCCGGCAAACGTGGCGCATTTACGATCACATCGTAGTGGACCGCGCCGACAACTAAAACATCCATAGTTTAAGCCCCGAACAAAACGCGGGATACGATGGCGTGGCTGGCAGGTGCATCTTGTCGGGCAATTGCCGCGGCCAGTTTCGCGTCATTCGCCAAATTTGCAGCAACCGTTTTCAGCCTCTCCACAACTTGAATATTGGTTGCGGCTTCTGCTTCCGGATCAAGGCCGGAATGATCAGGGAACGTATCGAAATAAATCGCGCCAGTGTAATTTTGGCGGATAAGCTCAACCAGAAGTTCCACGGTTTGAATCGGGTGGACGGAACCTACCATCAGGCCATCATCACGTTTTCCGTAACCATCGTTCAAATGCACGCCAAGCAGTTTGGAGTGGCGGGCTATAAGATGTGCCGAATGCGCCGGCATTTCATCGGCATAAAGCACATGGGCAAAATCCAGAGTCACGCCAAGGTTGGGTGCACCCGCCTCTTTGATGGCCAGTAAGGCTGTCGCCACATCCGGCATCAGAGCGTATGAGCGCGGTTCATTGGGCTTATATTCGATGGCAATTTGAGTTTGTGGGTCATGCGCGGCAATTTCTTGCAACGCCTCAATCGTCCAATCCCACATGCGGGCATAATCGCTTTGGAAGGAATAATCGAACCCGTCTTGCCCCATCCATAAGGTCATGAGTTTGCAGCCGAGGGTGCCACCCGCGTCGATGCCGCGTTTGGTGAGATCGATTGCCGCGCGGCGGATGTTTTTATCGGGATTGGTAAAAGCGCCAAGTTTAAACTCCGGCTCTGTGTAATAGCGCATCGCCAAGCCGTTGAGCGTTATACAAAAGCGCTGCAACGCATCGCCCAATTCCGGCAGAGTGAGGCCGTCAAAATGGTCGGGGTAGTTGAGATCGGCAGCGTTCATGCCGTTGACGCTGGCCGCGCGCTCCAGCAAATCCAATGTGGTAATACGGTTACGGCCCGGCCATTTTTGCGCTGCGCCAATTTTAAATGCGTTAAGCCGCGCAGCATATAACGGCTTCACATCACGGCTCCAATTTGCCACGGCACAAACTCATTATCGCCAAGGCCCAAAGCCTCCGATTTTGATTTTTGGCCGGAAGCAACCGCGATCATCATCTCGAGAATTTCCGCGCCTTTGGCTTCAATCGAAATGCCTTCATCGATGATGTCGCCGCAGTTCAAATCCATATCTTCATCCAACATTCGACACATGGGTGAGTTGGTAGCAATTTTGAT
>JANMFT010000344.1:0-4384 GCA_031374255.1 Limoniibacter sp.
CCGGTGAAGGCCGCACCGGTTTGCTGCGTGGTTTTAGTCCCATAAAGCGCGTTGGTCCAATCGGCATACGAGAAAAAGTCCGCTTCAACTTTGAATGAGCCCCACGTTGTCCAGATAAACGGAAATGCAGCGGTGATCACCCAGATCGCAACAAAGCCCATGCACAAAAGCATGACGGGCAGGGGCTGGCGTTCGGCGCGGTTTTTCATGGCCATCCCTTAGTGCGACTTGCGGTTAAATTCGCGCGATGTGCGGATCAGCACCGGCGTCAGAAGAATAATCACACCCAGAATAGTAAGAATGGATGTCGCGCCAGCCGAACCAAATAACGGCGTTTCAGCACCGCGCAAATCGTTGTAAATTAAGTAAGACAGCGAGGTTGCATTGGCTGAGGCCGAGAAACCAACAATCGGCTCCAGTACGCGGAAATTATCCATCAGTTGCATCAGCGCAATGAAGGTCGTCAGCGGAATTAAATGCGGAATGACAACATAGCGCACCCGCTCCCAGCGCGAAGCACCGTCGATCATCGCAGACTCCAGCGTGTCTTTGGGCACACCTTGAAGTCCGGCATAAAACACGATGAAGCTGAACGGCGCGGAGTGCCAAATGCCGTAGACCATCAAAACTGTCCAAGTCAGGGTAGGCGAAGCTTTCAGGGTCAAGTTTGGGTCGCCCATCAGTTTTTGCAGGCTGGCGCCCAAAATGCCGTTGCTGTCGATCATCCAAAACAGCACCAGTGAGCCGATCAAAGGCGTAACGATCATTGGCAATAAGGAAAAAAAGATTACCGGCCCTTTGATCAGGCCCGGAATCGCATTGACGCCAAGCGCGATAAAAAACCCGACAATAATCACCATTGGTGTGACGATGAATGTGTAGCTCAGCGTAAACGCGAGCGACTTATAGAGCGGCAAATTCATAAGACCGCGGAAATAGTCTGCCCAAGTCGGGCTAATATTCCAAAGCGTTGAAATTTCAGAAGAAGCCAAATGGCTTGAGTTAAAATAAGTGCCGATGCCGTTAAATTTGCCCATCGGTTCTGCTTCGCGGAGCGTTTGCATGGCGGCGGCATCAACACGCATTTCGGTTTTGCAACTAAAGGGATCGCAGGTTTCAACCGCCGTCATCGCCTGCTCGTGTTCAATGAACAGTGACTGATAGGCGACCGACAGGATGGGCAGCGCAATAAAGAGCACCATCACAAACAGCGACGGCAAGATAAAAGTGAAGAACGTGCGATGCGGCATAGCGGCGTCCCCTTAACCGGCGTCGTGGCAGGACAAGACTTGAAAAAGCACTTTGAAATTGGACTGATGCGGGCGCAGGAGGCCGCCCGCATCGGTCAGAAAAGCAGAGCTTATTTCAAAAACCCTGCTTCTTTTGCCGCAGTGTTATAGGCAGTGGTGGCGTCAGCCAAAGCTTGCTCGGCAGTTTCCTGCCCTTGCATGAATTCGGCCAAATTTGCGCCAAGTGCTGTGTGCAAGAGACCCATATAAGGCAGCATGGGATAAGGTTTTGCACCGGCTGCAACTGTTTCGAACACGCCAACCGCAGCAGGAGTGGGCTTATAACCGGCGATCAGCCAAGCAGCTGCTTCCGGGTTTGCCGCAGCAGTTTCAGGTGCAATGCCCTTCATCATGGCGCGGAATGAAGCTTCGGCGTCTTCATCCGAAATGTTTTTGGCAATTGCAAAACCATCCCACCAAAGCGTCGTCGCTGGAATTGTGCCGCCGCCAACAGTTGGCGCAGCGGCCAATACGGTGTCAGCTGCAACTTCTGGCGACGGGCCTTTCGGGTCGATCAAAGCACTGGCGCGTGAGCCCCACATGTTTTGCATGGCAGCACCGCCGCCTTCCCAAACTGGGCCAAGTGAATTGGTGTTAAACGTCATATACTCCGGCGCCATGGTATCGGCCATTGCCTTCATCATCGCCAATGCTTTGAGGCCAGCCTCGCCATTAATGGCTGCGTTGGCCGTGCCGGGCTCAAAAAACTCGCCGCCATAACCAATATACATATTGTTGAATTCTTGGCCCAAATCCCAACCGGGTTTGAAGCTGGCGACCACCGGGCTGGCAACCCCACCTTTGGCTTTAAGTGCAACCGCAGCAGCTACGACTTCCTCATAGGTTTTTGGCGGAGTGATGCCGGCGGCCTCTAGCACAGATTTACGGTACATCAGATGCTGGGCGTTTGCCATGAACGCAATCGCCATGACTTTGCCGTCTACTTTAATGAGCTGGTTTGGCTGCAATTGCTGGCCATATTTTGCAACCAAATCATCTAGCGGTCGAACCAGGCCATCATTGAGCAATGGCACGAGTGAGCCGTTAGCCACAACCGCAACGGTATATGCGGCGGGGTTTGTGGTCAGGGCGGCAACCTGAATGTTTTTGTGTTCAGCAGTTTGGTTGGCTGTTACCTCAACAGTGGCGGTGGCGCAGGTGGCGGCGGCTTTGTTGACCAATTGCAGCGCCAAAAAGTCGTTCGACAGAATCCGCACCGACCCTTTTTCAATCCCGCAATCGGCGAATACCAAACTGGTGGACGACAAAAGTGCAGCAAGCCCAAGCGCATATTTAAATGTATGTTTCATGTCTATCTCCCGTTGAGAGCGCCGGGCTTGACTGACAAAACGTTAAGCTGATTGAGCCTTAAATTGTATTTGACTGAATTGCCGCCGTTTGTTCTGCACCCCACTCTGGAGTGAAGGCTAGCGCAGCGTGAATAGGATTGCAATTAACTTTTGCATAGGTTTGCATTCGTTCATAAAACAGTTTTATGGCAAGGTCGAATCATGGATTAGGGCGCCGGGGAAACAACATGACCAGCACGCATTTAAGCAATAAAAACAGTATTATAACTACCCTCGCCGCTCTGGCAGAGGCCACTCCAGCTGAGGCGCAAAAGCTCATTGAAGCCATTTACGCCCCTAATGCTGAGTGGCGCGGATCGCACCCGATAAATGAGATTGCCGGCGTTGAGGCTATTTTGACTGTTTGGCGTAGCTTGAAAGAGGCATTTCCGGATTTGGAGCGCCGCGATTTAATTGTTACTGGCGGCGCGTATGAAGGCCGCGATTATGTGGCGACCATCGGCCATTATTGCGGGACTTTCCGCCGAGATTGGCTCGGCATTCCGGCCACCGGCGCACCGGTGTTCATCCGTTATGGCGAAGTGCATCAGGTGCTGAACGGCAAGATTGTGCAATCCAATTGCCTGTGGGATGTGCTCGACCTCATCCGTCAAGCCGGGTTTTGGCCGCTTGCGCCGAGCCTCGGCGTGGAAGGCATGTGGCCAGCGCCGATTACAGGTGACGGTTTGGTTTATCGCGAAACCGATGCTGCGCAATCAGCGGCCAGCATTGCGCAGACCTTAGCCATGCATGAAACGCTTGGCGCATATGACGACCTCAACGGGACGGGCCGCGACGGTTTGCTGGCCATGCCGCAGCGTGAGCACTGGCACCCGAAAATGATGTGGTATGGCCCGTCTGGCATTGGCACTACGCGTGGATTAAAGGGCTTTGTTGACTACCATCAATTGCCGTTTCGCCGTGCCTTCCCAAAACGGAAAGGCGGCGGGCAATGGGATGAGATTGCTGAATTAAAAGCCAAACATGGCGGCGGGCACTATATCCGCATCGGTGACGGGAATTACTCGGTGACGGGCGGCTGGCCCTCGGTTTATGCCATGCATGTCGGGCCGGATTTTCTGGGTGTTCCAGCCACCGGCAAACCTGTCACCATGCGGGTGATGGATTTTTATTTGCATCATGAAGGCCGCATCCGCGAAAACTGGGTTCCGCTCGACGTGCTCAATTTACTGTTGCAAATGGGCGTCGATGTCCTCGCACGGATGCAACCAATATTTAAGCGGGGCGCGTAGTTTACGACGGCAGCACCGAAACCTGATCGGCCATTTGCGCCAGCTTAACTTGCATCAGCAGTGACAGCTCATCATAGACACGCCATTCGTCGACGATTTTGCCGTCTTTGTAATGGTAATGCGACATGCCCATCACCTGCACACGTTTGCCGGTCGGTGCACCAAGTTCATGCAGCATGCCGTATCCTATGTGGTGGCCCTCCATAATCCAGCGCACCGCAACCTTGGTGCCGCCTTCTTCACACGGCGTGGAACAAATATGCTGTGGCTCAAAGCTGCAATCCGGCAATGAACCGACAAGTCCAACGGTCTGGTGCATGATAGCAGCCACACCATAAAGTTCAGCCATCAGCGGGCCGTGATATTGCACGGTTGGCGCATAGACATCTTTGATTTTGCCGAACATGCGTTTGTTATAAACTTCGTGCAGCCAGTTCAGCGTGTCACGCTCAAGATCGGTATTAGCAATTGAAAGATCGGCTTTGGCTTCGGG
>JANMFT010000355.1:0-2568 GCA_031374255.1 Limoniibacter sp.
CGTGCGTTGCAATTTGGCGAGCGTGCCGAACACCGGCCAATCTTGCACCTCAGATTTCGCCACAAACGACAGCGGTATGACAGAACTTAAAACTGAAATATCGCTCCACGACACATGGTTGGACACGATCAAAAGCGGGCGCGCGATTGATGCTTGTCCGCGCACCACAACTTTAATCCGCATGATGCGGCACATAATTTTATGCCAGACAACCGGCAGAGATGAGCGCAGTGGCAGCTTTAGCCACAATGCAATAAGCTGCACCGGCAGAAAGGCGAGCGTGAGCAGCACAACCAAAACCAGCTGCTGCGCCAGACGCAATTGCTTGCCAATGGTGTTTAGCACCGTTTATTTATCTTTCTTGGTTTTCGGGTGCAGCGGCACGGCATAAAGCTCCAGCCGGTGGTCGATCAATTTATAGCCCATTTCGCGGGCGATCTCTTCTTGCAGGCGTTCAATACGCTCATCTTTAAATTCCAGCACATGGCCGGTTTTCAAATCAATCAAATGATCATGGTGATCTTCGCTGAGCGGCTCATAGCGTGAGCGCCCGTCGCGGAAATGCCGCTTGGCGATAATGTCTTGGTCTTCAAACAGTTTGAGTGTGCGGTAAACCGTTGACATGGAGATGTTGCCGTCAACATCTGACGCACGCCGGTAAAGCTCTTCAACATCCGGGTGGTCAGACGCGCCCTCGAGCACGCGCGCAATCACACGGCGCTGATCTGTCATCCGCATGCCTTTTTGGGCGCAAAGATCTTCAATCGTCAGCGGTTTAACGGCAATGATCATGCCATTTGGCTAAAGCAGATCGCGCCGCATGACAAGCGCGGTCGCGCCAGTTTGAAGGCCTTGGGAATTTCCATCTTTCGCCGCGCTGTAATAATTCTGACGTTTGCCAACTTCAGTGAAGCCATGCTTCCTATAGAGTGAGAGTGCGGCTTGATTGCTGTCACCCACTTCGAGAAACATCGCTTCCGCCCGCTCGGCGCTTAAATGGCTGAGCGCGGCTTTCACCAGCATTTCGCCGATACCATAACGCCGCCATTGCGGGGCGGTGGCAACGGTGAGAATTTCGCCCTCACCTGCCACCAGCGTATACAAAATAAAACCGGCAATACCCTTTTTGCCGACAGGCCTCGCCGCTTTGCCGAAGGTGCCATTGCGGGCGAGCAATTGCTGGATTTCACCATCTGTCCAGCCGCGCGCGAAACTGGCGGAATGAATGGCGGCGGCATCGCGAAATTCCGATGTTTGGAGCGGCAAAACCGCAAACTCAGGCGCGGGAATAAAACGTTTCAAAAGGTTCATAAAGCACCTTAACCGGCTGTTGCTCTGCTGAGCGCAAACCCTAATTGCGGCTTGGCATCAGCGCCCCGCAAATATAGCGGCATTATGGTTAAGGAAGTGGGGTCACCCGCCCCGCGGAGCAAGGCCATCTCGCTAAAAATCGCAATCGAGGCCGTGGCAGCGTGCGGCAAAACACTGGGAGCATCGGCATTCACCAAAGCCGCGCCATTGCCTGCCAAAACACGCCCGCCGCGCCCGCCTTTGGCATCGTCGAGCGACAGCAAAACTGGCCCGCTTTCAGCTGAACCATCGGCCGCAAAATCTTGACAGTGCACCTCGCCCCGCTTGGCATCAATAACCACGCGGAGCGGTTTATCGCCCGCTGATTTGCGCGCCTCAAACGCAATCGCCTCCAGCGTTGAAATGCCAATGGCGGGAATTTTGAGAGCTTGCGCAAACCCCTTAGCCGCCGCAACGCCGGTGCGCACGCCGGTAAATGAGCCCGGCCCGATTGACACTGCGACCAGGCCGATATCGCTGTATAAAATATCCGTCCGCGCCATCAATTCCTGTACCATCGGCATGAGACGTTCGGCATGGCCGGTGCCGATGGTCTCGCACGCCTCAGCCAGCATGATTCTTGCACCATTTTGGCCATCGCGCGTGAGGCACGCAGCGCAGGTGGATGAGGCGGTGTCGAGGGCAAGAATTATCATGCGTGGCGTTTGGGGGATGCGCGGAAAGATGGCAAGTAATATTGGGTGACGGACGGTTACGGGGAGCAAGAGTTTGCATATTCAATCAAGACCCTCCCCAACCCCTCCCACAAGAGGAGGGGCTTTAGAGAAGCACTTCTACCACCAATTTTCTAATTTCAATGCCATCCAGATGGACACTCAAAACGCTATTTTTAGGCTCTCCTCTTGTGGGAGGAGTTGCGGAAGGTTTTGTATAATGCCGTTATTCCAATCCAAGCTTTCAGTTTTAACCGCCTGCTCTGTCGCTGAAGAATCGACCCGTCGGATCGAATTCGAGGGTAGACTTTCTCTCAACCAGTGGGGAGACCAAAAGAGAGCAGCCTCAACCAATGCCGCCTTCGTCATCCCGGGGCTGGCTCTTCGCCAGAACCCGGGATCCATGCCAAAGAATTTACGAAGCGCGCACTAAACTCGATACCATGCTGGATAATTCCCAGAACTGGATCCCGGGTTCTGGCGAAGAGCCAGCCCCGGGATGACGAAGGCGGCATTGGTTGAGGCTGCTCTCTTTTGGTCTCCC
>JANMFT010000371.1:0-2026 GCA_031374255.1 Limoniibacter sp.
GCGATTTTTATTCCTCGGTGATATGGTGGGCAAAGTTGGCCGTGTTGCAGTGTTTGACCGCCTTCCAGCTCTCATCGACGCTTGGAAATTGGATTGCGTGGTGGTCAACGGCGAAAACGCGGCGGGCGGCTTTGGCATCACCTACGATATTTTCAAGGAAACCATTGCCGCGGGAGCCGACGTTGTCACCACTGGCAACCATGTGTTTGACCAGCGTGAGGCGCTTGATTTTGCTGCGCGAGAGCAACGGTTTTTGCGCCCTGCAAATTACCCGAAAGGCACACCCGGGCGCGGTGTGACCGTGTTTGAAGCCCGCAACGGCGCGCGGGTGATGGTCGCCAATATTATGGGCCGTGTTTTTATGAACCCAGATCTCGACGATCCATTCGCCTGCGTTGAACCGATCATTGAAGCCCACCCGCTTGGCCAAACTGTGGATATGAGTTTCATCGATTTTCATGCCGAGGCGACGTCTGAAAAAATGTGTTTTGCGCACCATGTCGACGGCGCGGTATCCCTCGTCGTTGGCACGCACACACACCAACCCACCGCCGATCACCAGATTTTGGATGGCGGCACCGGCTATATGACCGATTCCGGAATGTGTGGTGATTATGATAGCTCTTTGGGAATGGATAAGGCTGAACCCCTCAACCGCTTTCTCACCAAAGTGCCGCGCGGACGTTTTGAAGCGGCGTCTGGCCCTGCCACACTGTGCGGTGTTGCGGCTGAAATTTCTGACCGTACGGGACTGTGTGAGAAAATTGCCCCGCTGCGTTTAGGCCCAAGATTATCCGAAGCTTTGCCGCCGTGGTGGTAAGGGGAAACCAGAATGATGACACGCAGGACAGTTCTGAAATCAACGCTGGCAGCAACGGCTGTCGCCGGTTTCAATTTAAATGCCAACGCCGCCACCGGCGCATCTGCAAATGGCTATCGTTACATTGATGAGGCCGCGCGCCATGCCCTCACATTCATGCAATGGCCCGTCAATCAAACGGTGTATGACGACGCGCAATTTTTGCGGCAACTTCAAAAAACGCTTGCCAATGTAGCCAGTACTATTGTCGAGTTTGAACCTGTCGTCATGCTGATGGCTGCCGAGTATCAAACGGCAGCCCGTAAATTGCTGTCAACCAAAGTTGAAATCTGGGATGTCGCAACGGACGATTTATGGTGCCGCGATTCAGGCCCGCATTTTGTGTCTAACGGAACATCGCTCGCAGTTTCACACCTCAATTTCAACGGTTGGGGCAACAAGCAGGTGCATGGCAATGACGGCAAGATCGCTCAAATCATCGCAGAGCGGCTTGGCCTTCCTGTTTTCGACAGCGGTGTTGTGGGTGAAGCCGGAGGCATTGAGGCTAATGGTGATGGCTTGTTGTTGGCCCATGAAAGCTGTTGGGTTAACCCCAACCGCAACAGGGGAACACGCGACGAGATCGAAGCCAAATTGCTCGAGGCCTATGACGCGAAAAAAATGATCTGGGCACCCGGTATCATTGGCGCGGACATCACGGATTATCACATTGATTCGCTGGCGCGGTTGATCGATAGCAAAACCGTGCTCATACAAATGCCGGAACAGCCAAACCCTGATGACCCTTGGTCTGTTGCAGCATTTGAAACTTTGGCTGTACTTGAAAGCGCAACCAACGCTCAAGGCGAAAAACTGGCGATTGAAAAGCTGCCTGAACCGCAAAACATCCGCATTAAATCTGCTGATTTCGTTTCAGCCTATGCCAATTATTATGTTTCTAATGGCGCAATTATTTCAGCTGAGTTCGGCGATAAAAACGTCGATGCTGAAAGCGCAGCGGTTCTGAAACGGCTTTATCCAAGCCGCGAAATCATCCAGCTGAATACTGATGCCATCGGCGAAATCGGCGGCGGTATTCACTGCGCCACGCACGAACAACCGGAAGTATAAGCCAGTTTGCCGGAACGCTTATCTGGGTTAGAGTCGGCTGTCAGTTCAAACTTGCCGGCACAAAAACAGTGGGTGTCTTTGGCAAGTTGGTCAGCG
>JANMFT010000346.1:0-3961 GCA_031374255.1 Limoniibacter sp.
GACAGCGGAAAATACAATGTCGACAGGCTAAATTCGTGACCCTGCCCTCACTTTGTAACTTGGCACATACATGGTCACCAGCTCTTCAGCAGCGGTTGGATGGACAGCCATCGTGCGGTCAAAATCAGCTTTTGTAAGGCCAGCTTTTACTGCCACACCAAACGCTTGCGCCAATTCACCAGCGTCAGGCCCTAAAATGTGAATGCCAAGCACCGTGCCTTTATCGGCATCGGCTATCAGTTTCATGATCATCTTTTCACTGCGGCCCGGCAAAATACTATGCATCGGGCGAAAGCTGGCGAGAAACACATCGAGATCATAAAGCTTGGCTGCGTCTTGCTCGGTGAGGCCAACTGTACCGATTTCCGGCTGAGAAAACACGGCAGTCGCAATCAAATCGTGGTCTGGCGAAGTCGGGTTGTCGCGGTAAACTGTTTGAATAAAACACATTGCTTCATGGATGGCGACGGGTGTCAGCGCCACACGATTGGTAACGTCTCCAAGTGCATAAATATTGGCAACATTGGTTCGAGAATAAGCATCGACTATTATTGCGCCCTGTCTATCAAGGGCTACGCTGGCAGACTCAAGCCCGAGATCATTGGTGTTTGGCAAACGGCCAACAGCAAGCATGACCTCGTCGCAATCAAACGCATGACCTTTGGATGTGATCACATGTAATCGCCCATCGTCGCCGCGCCGCACCCCCTCCAACATGGTTTCACAATGAATGGTGATTCCCTTGGCCACCATTGCCTCATGCAGACCCTTGCGGATATCGGCGTCAAAGCGTGACAGAATTTCTTTGCCCCGATAAACCAAAGTGGTTTCAACACCAAGGCCGTGAAAAATATTGGCAAATTCAACCGCGATGTAACCGCCGCCCTCAATGACGATGCAACGTGGCAATCGTTTCAAATGAAAAGCTTCGTTGGATGAGATGCAAAGTTCATGACCCGGTAGGGCCTGATGCGGATTGGCCCGGCCGCCGGTGGCGATTACAATTGTTTCGGCTGTAACAGTCTCGCCGGTGTTTGCAATTTGAACCGTATTCGCACCAACCAAAGTTGCACGGCTTTCAAACTGGGTCACGCCCGCATTGGTAAGGCCTTTGCGATAAAGCCCTTCGAGACGCGCAATCTCAATGTCTTTATTAGCGATCAGCTTTTGCCAGTCAAAAGAGGTTTCGCCGACGCTCCATCCATAACCGGCAGCATCTTCAAAATGTTCTGAATAATGTGACGCATAAACCAGAAGTTTTTTAGGTACGCAGCCACGTATGACGCAGGTTCCACCAAACCGGTATTCCTCGGCAATCCCAACCCGTTTGCCAATCGATGACGCAACCCGCGCTGCGCGAACACCGCCGGAACCGCCGCCAATAACAAACAGGTCAAAATCATAGGGCATTTGAAACATCCTCAAACAAAAAACCCGGCAATTGCCGGGCTTCCATAGGCTCCATATTCAAAGCAAGCAATCAGCCGCCACTTTTGGCTGGCGCGGTTTCTGCAACTGGCGCTGCTGGCGGCACCAATGTCCTAAGTTCTTTGCCAACCTCTGTTGCAAGATCACGCGCAATACCCTCCTGCCAAATATTGGCAGCTTTTATGAGCTCACGTACAACGATAGGCCCGTCGGACAATAGTTTTTGACCTGCAGGTGACGTGTAGAATGCGGCGATTCCTGTCAGTTCTTCTTCCGTGAATACGCGGGCGTATGCCCGGGCAGCCTCAGTTTCGAGGTCAGCGCGGCGGCCGGCCAGAAGAACGGTTTTATCGTTGATAACGGTGTTGATTTGATCAACCAGATTTGGATCTTTTCTTAACAGCTCACCTCTTAGGGCTTCAGCTGCGCGCGGCAAAATCGAATCAAACTGGTCGGTAGCTTTGATCGCAATGATAGCGGCGCGTGCAGCTTGCAGATGGCTCTCAGCAATCTCTTGTGCTTTGGCAGGAAGCAGTAAAGCAGGTATCAACGCTGCAGCGAAAAGTGCCTTACGGCCAAAAGACATAAAACTCATTGAACTAAAGTTCCCTATTTAACGTGTGTTGTTATTATCTCGATACCACCGGCGCTGGCAATCAGGGCAGTGTCACAAAGACCGATGAATAAGCCAGTCTCCACAACGCCAGGAATTTGCATCAGTTCGCTTTGCAATTCCCTTGGCTTTGGAATGCGGCCAAAAGATGCGTCAAACAAAAAATGGCCGCCATCTGTTACAAATGGCTGTAATTCGCCGCCGCGAAGGTTGATTGAACCATTGAGGCCTAAAACTTTTGCGACATTCTCAATCGCAATTCGCGTTGACCTAAGGCCAAAAGAGTTAACTTCGATAGGTAATGGAAAAGTGCCAAGCGTCGTGACTTTTTTAGACGCATCAGCAATCACAAACATTCGCGCACTGGCTGCAGCAACTATTTTTTCCCGCAGAAGAGCGCCCCCGCCCCCTTTTATAAGCGTCAATTCAGAATCGAGTTCATCGGCCCCGTCAATTGTCAAATCAAGCTGCGGCATATGATCGAGCGTGGTAAGCGGGATGCCCAATTCTGTGCAAAGTCTTGCGGTACGTTCAGAGGTTGGAACGCCGATAACGTCCAGGCCATGAGCAACTTTGACCGCCAGCAGCCGGACAAATTCTTCCGCAGTTGAACCGGTACCAATGCCAAGACGCATGCCGCTTTCAACGTATTTCATTGCTGCGATTGCGGCTTCGCGCTTTAAATTGGCAGGATTAGGCATTACGACGTCCCCGGTAACTCTCGCCGCTGCTAGCAAAGCCCGTATTCAAATGAAACCACCTATTGCAGTTTTTGATTTAGACGGAACGCTTGTGCACACGGCCGCCGATCTCGTTGGCAGCATCAATCATGCACTTTCTATGCATGGCCGCACTCCGGCTGATTATGCTGATCTGGCAAATTATGCCGGAACTGGCGGGCGCGGTATGCTGAAACAGTACGGCTATTTGCACAGCGTTCAACTTGGTGAGCCTGAAATTCTGGCGATTCTTGCAACCTTTTTGACCCATTATGAAGAAAATCTGCCCGGCCAATCAATCATTTATGATGGAGCAATTGAATTTGTGGGAGGACTGCGGGCAGCAGGATTCAAGACGGCTGTTTGCACAAACAAGCCGCAGGTTTTGGCAGAAAAGCTGCTGACAAGAATGAATATTGCGGGGCACTTTGATGCCATATGTGGTGCGGATTATTTTGCATTCCGCAAGCCTGATCCACGGCACCTGATTGAGACAATCGCAGTTGCGAAAGGCGACCTAAACCGGGCCATTATGTTCGGTGATTCGCAAACTGATTTTGATACTGCAAATGCGGCGGGCATACCGGTGGTTGGCGTCACATTCGGATATTCACCCGATCCGGTTCACAACTTCAAGCTCACAAAAATTATCTCTCACTACAGTGAGATTGATGAGGCGCTAGTCTCACGCATGATCAAAGACTAGGGTCAGGACTCATTAATTTTATTGAAATGGCAGGACAAATGGCAAAGAAATGCCAGAAAGTGTTTGAAAGGCGGGCTTAAGCCCGGATGAAAATGCTGACGCAGCAGTTCGCAGCCATTTGCCTGTCCCCAAGGGATCGGGTGCTTTTCACCAGATGCCGTGTCGCAAAAGCTTGAAAATGTTTACATTTCCATCGCCTCCGCTCCTTGCATCCGGCAAAAATCCCTCCGACCATTTCAATGAAATTGACGAGTCCTGACCCTAAATCGCTGCCCCTCTCACAGCGCGGGTTTTGTCCAGAGCGATGCCGAGATATGAGTCGCGCTCATAAATATCATCATAATAACGCACCCTGCCCTCCTCATCGGGCCAAGCAGTAAAATAAGTGACATAGACTGGCAGCTTGTTCTTCACATTAAGCCGGTTTGTGGGTTGCCTCACACGTTCATCGACAACCAGTTTGTCGATCCCAAGCACCTTTGCTGCCATTTCGTG
>JANMFT010000410.1:0-3991 GCA_031374255.1 Limoniibacter sp.
TTACAGTGCGAAAAACGCTACGCGAGTTTGACACCCTAGCCGGCTGGCAATGTCACAATAAGGTTTTGCCGCTTAAGAACAAGAGTGAGGCGCTGTAGATTCCAAGCACCAACTTAATGGAATCTTCATACTGCCAAATCATCCGCCATTAATCATAGTGTTTTGGTCTGCTTTAAGCATAGGGCGAAGTTGAGTTTTTGCTAACCATCGCCAGCCCGGCGCTGTTTACAAATGGTGAGCAATAGCTTTCCCCGATACAGGGGATTTTAACGTGCGCCTTCACCTTTCATCAGCCTCGATTTTGGCTCTTGCAACCGCAGCAACGCTATTGTTGCCTTTAAACGCCTCTGCTGCAGACTTTGCTTTCCGGAAAGGCCGGAAGGTTGCGGCCTCACTTGACCTGCCGCTGGAAAGCGCAAACGCGATTCCCGGCAACGCCATTGTCAGCGAGCCAGTGCAAAACAATAATGATGCAACTGCAGGAAACATCACCAGTGACGGCTTTGTCACCAATAACGGCAGACTCAACCAACTTACTATGAATGGCGGCAGTGCCGTTAACAACCAAACCGGCACCATTGAAAACGCTAAGATCAATGCAGGATTATTGACCAATAATGGGCGCATTGAAGCGGTGAACATCGCTGCAGGCGCAGGTTATACCGGCAATCAGGGCAGTTCGGTAACAACGCTGACCAATAATGGTATTTCCAGTAATAATGGTTTTGTGGAAACCGTAGTTCAGGGTGAAGGCAGCCTTATCAATAACGGCACAATTTCAGGGCAGGCCACAATTACCGGCGGCACAATCACCAATAACAGCCTGCTTGATACCGCTTCTATTTCCAGCGGCGCAAATTTCATCAACAATGAAAGCGGTGTGGCGCGGACGCTTCTTAATTCCGGGGCAACCACCAATAATGGTGCGATCAATGCGGTAATAATTGCTGCTGGAACGCTCGACAATAATGGCGGCGCAACACTTGGTGAAGTTCAGTTAGAAGCCGGGCAACTGCAAAACAGCGGTAACATTTCGTCTCTTGCAATCGGCGAAGATGGACACTTTGCCAATAATCAAAGCGGCGCCGTGGGCCGGGTTGTCAGCCATGGCACCGGCTCTAATGGCGGCACGATTGCAAACCTTGATGTGGAGGGAGGCACGTTTAACAATAGCGGGCAGATTACAGATAATGTCGACGTTGGGACTGATGGCGTATTTTCGTCAACCGGCTCAATATCCGGTCAACTTAACAATTTTGGTCAGGCCAATATCGCAGGCGCTATTAACAGCGGCATTGCCAATAATGCTGACGCAACTCTCAACATAATTGGAAATCTTTCGGGCGGCGGCGACATCCTAAATGCCGGAACGTTCAACACCGAAAATGCCAGAACGATTTCCGGATTTGCCCGCTTTATCAACACCGGCATCATGAATATTTCTAATGATTTGTCGATTGCCGGGGATGTGATTTCAACGGGAACGATCCGTCTTGGCAACCAAATTGGCGGCGACAGCCTTAGCGTTGACGGTCAACTGATGCTTCAAAGCACCTCGATCACCACACTCGATATTGCCGCCAATGGTGACCACGACACCATATCAGCAACCGGCGATATTGAATTGGGCGGCCGTTTGGACGTTACCGCTGCTGAGGGCGACTATAGCCTGACCAATCGGTTTGCCATTTTGACCTCGACCGCCGGAAACATCATTGGAAGTTTCAGAGATGTGATCATAGGCGGCGTCGGGCACCTTTTTGGATCAGTGGAACAAAGCGGGGAAGGTTTGGTTCTCACCGTCCGCAACCGCGATATCCTTGATGATCAACTCGCAACGATGAATCTTGGTGACGCCGGCCAGGTGCTGAGCGGCTTTGATTACAGCGGCGCTGAAGGGGCACAATTGTTTGATGCTGTTTCAACGCTCGATGAAACGCAAATGCCTAGCTTGTTTACCCAACTATCAGGTGCGGCTTCAAATGCGATTGTAGATGTGGGCTCCAGCGCCGCGCGCGGCTTTAGTAATCTTATGCAGAAAGTGGCAGTGGCTTCCGGCCTAAGTCGCAACACCGATGGCATTTTGGCTTATGAAAAAGCCATGGCGGAAGAAAGCAAAACGTTCGATGCCGTTTTAGAAAAACAACAAATGCTAAATACTCTTTCATTCTGGGCGCGCGGTTTTGGCGAAACAGGTGAGAGCACAAATGGCGGCGATGCTGTGACTGCTGGTATTGGCGCGGGCGCTGATGTAGCACTTGGCCAAAGCCTGACTGTGGGGGCCAGCGCCGGTTATTCCATAGCGCGCTCTGGTCAAGGCACAGCGTTTGAAGGCAAAACCAATTCACTCCACGCGGGCGGTTATCTTGCGTTTGGTGCAACTGCGCCTCAATCAACCGGCTTTGGCCTTACTGCCAGCGGCGCTTATTCCAAGCACGATAATAATGCCAACCGCATTATCACGACGGTGTCACTGACCTCTATTGCAAATGCTAATTATGGCGGCACGACTATAGCCGGTGAAGTGATGGTTCGTAATGGCTTTACAATTGGCGATAAGGTTCCACTGACAATTGCACCGGTTGCCGGTGTGAAATTCGCAATCGACAACAATGAAGGCTATACTGAAACAGGTGCGGGTGCGCTCAACCTGACGGTCGGCGGATCAAACCGCAAAAGCCTTGTTGGCGTTATCGGGTTGCAACTTGCGAGCCGGATTGAAACTGAAAGCGTCGTCTTCACGCCGCACGTCACCGGTCTCTACCAGCACGAGTTTCTTGACACTGCAACAACTACGATACGCACTTTGGCTGGCTCTTCCACGCCATTTACAGTGAAGCAGGCTGGCGGCTCAGGAGAATCTTATGCGCTCGAGGCCGGATTGGGAATGCGCTTTGCTGGTGGTCTTGCCTTGGATGTGTCCGGCTACAGCGTAATGTCCCCCGATGAAAAACGTTTCGGCGCAACTGCAACTTTGAAGGCAGAGTTTTAAAACAGCGCAATATTGATCACCGCTGTTGAAGCCTTTGCCTCGGTCCGCTACAGACACGGCATGGCATATTCAGGTGACATTAAAATTTGCGGGCTTTTAACTTTGGAAGCCGTTGACGCTGTTATTGCAGGCGGTGCAACTCATGCCGGGTTCATCTTTTTTGCAAAAAGCCCGCGCAATGTTTCAGTTTGGTTCGCCAGCGAATTGGCGTCACGCGCCGATGTGGGTGGGCTCAAAACCGTGGCTGTCACTGTTGATGCCGACGATATTTATCTTGATGAAATCGTCGAAATTATGCGGCCTGATATATTGCAATTACATGGCCGTGAAACACCTGAACGGGTGCTTGAGGTAAAAGCGCATTACGGCTTGCAGGTGATGAAAGCACTTGCGATCAGTGAGGTGGCAGACTTTGAAAAAGCCACCCCGTTTATGGGCATCGCAGACCGTTTTCTGTTCGATGCAAAGCCGCCCAAGGATGCGGTATTGCCAGGCGGTAATGCTGTTTCATTTGATTGGCATATATTGAGCCAATTGCCCGATGGCATCGATTATCTATTGGCAGGCGGTATTGATGCCAGCAATGTTGGGCAAGCCATCGCCACTGCCAATCCGCCTGGTCTTGATATTTCATCAGGCGTTGAAAGCGCCTTTGGCGTTAAAGACATTGCTAAAATCGCCGCGTTTTTGAGAGCCGCAAGGGCATAATTTCTCAGCTAATTCTCATCCACAACGCGCAGCTTCAATTGGCCGGTCGAGGTGCTGGCCACCGCCGCGATTTTCTTTTCAGGATCCGGCGTCGTAAAATCCAGCGCCTCAATTTTGCGGCTGCGGCTGGAAATTTTACTGGATGAAGTAAGAACCTCTTCAATGTCTTTTTGCGCCATGCCGAAATGGTTTTGCAATTTGCGCACACGATCGTCGAGCCGGTTAACATCATCCATCAGCCGAACAACTTCCCCTTGAATCAAATGGGCTTGCTCGCGCATCCGCACATCG
>JANMFT010000426.1:0-1638 GCA_031374255.1 Limoniibacter sp.
TTTATGGGCCAAACTGCGCTCGCAGGTGAAAACACAGTCGCCGCTATGTTCTGGGGTGGACTTGCGGGCTTCACCAGTTTTGTGGCGCATGCCGGTGCACCGCCATACCAAGTCTATGCACTTCGGCTCGGCCACTCTCCGGCGGTTTACGCTGCGACCAACACTGTGTTTTTTGCCATCACAAATGTGCTGAAGCTGGTTCCGTATTTTATGCTGGGCCAGTTTGATGCGTCCAATCTTTCTACGTCGGCAGTGCTGGCGCCCTTGGCGATTGGCGCAACTATGGCAGGGGTCTGGCTCACGAAACGCGTCAGCCCGAAAATTTTCTATCCTATGATGTATGTGATCGTTGCCCTGATTGGCGTTAAGCTGGTTTACGACGGGCTCAGCGCGTTGTAATTGGCCAGTTGAATTCAGGACTGCATAATGTCGATTTATGATGAGAATCTGGACAAAAATACTGCCAATTATCAGGCGCTGACGCCGGTCACATTTCTGGAACGCGCGGCCGCGGTTTTCCCAGATCGCACAGCTATTGTGCACGGCAAACAGCGGATTTCATACCGTGATTATTACGCGCGCTGCCGGATGTTGGCGTCGGCTTTGGTTGCGGCGGGTGTCGGCAAAGGCGACACTGTGTCTGTCATGCTGTCAAACACGCCGGCGATGCTGGAAGCCCATTTCGGCGTGCCGATGATTGGCGCAGTGCTGCATTCCATCAATACGCGGCTTGACACGGCAGTGATCGCGTTTCAGCTTGATCATGCGGAAAGCAAAATCGTTATTGTTGACCGCGAATTTTCGGGCGTGATGAAAGATGCTCTGGCAATGGCTAAGGTCAAACCTTTCGTCATTGATTACGATGATGCGAATTACGGTGAAGACGCGCCGTATAATAAAGGCAAATTCATTGGCAGCACAGAATATGAGGCGTTTATTGCGACCGGCAACGCTGAATTTAAGTGGGCAATGCCAGACGATGAATGGGATGCGATTTCGCTGAATTACACATCTGGCACCACGGGCAACCCGAAGGGCGTCGTTTATCACCATCGCGGCGCTGCTCTGATGGGTTATACCAATACCATCCACTCCGGCATGGGGCGGTTTCCGGTTTATTTATGGACGCTGCCAATGTTCCATTGCAATGGGTGGTGTTTCCCGTGGACGGTTCCGGTTCAGGCGGGCACGCATATTTGTTTGCGCTGGGTGCGGGCAAAAGCTATGTTTGAGGCGATTGCATCAGAAAAAGTAACGCACTTATGCGGCGCGCCCATTGTGATGTCGACGCTGCTGGCTGCGCCGGAAGGCGACAAAAAATCGTTTGATCATCGCGTGACGTTTAACACAGCCGCCGCCCCGCCGCCGGAGGCCGTGCTTGGCGCTATGGCCGGGGCCGGTTTTGAAGTGGTGCATTTGTATGGCCTTACCGAAACCTATGGCCCCGCTGTTGTGAACGAGTGGAAAGATGAGTGGTCTGCTTTGGAGGGCAGCGGGCAACGCGCAAAACTGAAGGCGCGCCAAGGCGTGCGCTATGCTTCACTTGAGGCGCTGTCAGTCATCGATCCAGAAACTATGGAAGCCGTTCCCCATGACGGGGAAACGATGGGCGAGGTGATGTTTCGCGGTAACATCGTG
>JANMFT010000440.1:0-7149 GCA_031374255.1 Limoniibacter sp.
ATTTGAATATATCCATGGCCGCCCGCGTGCGCCAAAAGACGCCGACTGGGAAGCAGCAATGGCCTATTGGGCCAGGCTCACCACCGATGAAGGCGCGCATTTTGACAAAGTTGTCGTGCTTGATGCCGCTCAATTGCCGCCAATTGTATCATGGGGTTCTTCACCCGAAGATGTAGTGTCGGTTGCAGGTGTCGTGCCCGATCCGGCTGACATTGCCGACGTCAATAAACGTGCCTCTAAAGAACGGGCGCTTGCCTATATGGGCCTTAACGCTGGCACTAAAATCACCGACATTAAACTCGATCGCGTGTTTATCGGCTCGTGCACCAATGGCCGTATTGAAGATTTGCGCGCTGCGGCAGCCGTGATTGGCGGTAAAACCGTTTCACCGCATGTTTCTGCCATGGTGGTGCCGGGGTCTGGTCTGGTCAAAGAACAGGCCGAAGCCGAAGGCCTCGACAAAATCTTTAAAGCCGCCGGTTTTGATTGGCGTGAACCGGGCTGCTCCATGTGCTTGGCCATGAATGATGACCGCCTCAAACCCGAGGAGCGTTGCGCGTCGACATCCAATCGCAATTTCGAGGGCCGTCAGGGCTTTAAGGGCCGCACCCATTTGGTGTCACCAGCCATGGCGGCAGCGGCGGCGATTGCCGGTCATTTTGTTGACATCAGAGAGTGGAATTAAGGGCCTATGGGTTCAGCGCGTTATCCTTCTTCGGCATGGCAATCCATGCGGCCGCCAAGCCTAGAAGATTTCGAGGCGTTGGCCCGTGCGGCGTGGGAGAACATGCCCGCTGAGTTTAAATCGCTGTGTCATGATTTGATTATCCGCGTTGCGGATTTTCCAAACGATGAGGTCATCGAGGAATTGGATCTCGAGACTCCATTTGATATTTTAGGTTTGTTTGAAGGAACCGATCCTTCTTTGCCACTACTATCATTAGACTCCGACCCGGAACCCAATATCTTCAACATCTACCGCCGCCCGATCTTGGATTATTGGGCCGAGCATGAAGAAATGCTAGGAGAAGTGGTTTCCAATGTGATCATGCACGAAATCGGCGAACACTTTGGCCTGACCGATGATGATATGGAAGAATTAGAGACCAGGGTTTGAAGGTTTTCAGAAAGACCCTCCCCAACCCCTCCCGCAAGGGGAGGGGCTTAGAACTGTCCTTTGAGTTTTGGTTCTGGCAGCGCAGCGCTCAAAAGAAAAAACACTGAAAGTGCTGCGCGAAAGCCCCTCCCCTCGCGGGAGGGGTTGGGGAGGGTCTCATTTGATCAATTAGCAATAGTTGTCACCCGCCTTTTGCCGCCTTCTTCTGCTGTATCGTCAGATAATCGATTTTGAACAACTTGGGATCCAGTTTCACATCCTGTTGCACATTGAAAATCATCACCGTGGTGTCTTTGCCTTGGGCATCCGTAATCGTCCATTGGCGAAGGTCAAAATTTTTCGGATCAAACAACAGTGTGATTTTTGAATTACCAAAAATACTGTCGTTTCCCATAACAATGGTTGTCAAATCAGGTTCTTCCTGAATCGACTTGACGGTATCGCCTGACAGATCAATCCGCTCATCCAAAAGCAGTTTGAGCGGCGTCTTCGACAATGGATAAATATCCCAAGTGTCAAGTTTCTTATTATTGACCACGACCGATTTGCCGTCAGCAACCACGCGGATATTGGACGGCGCTTCGTAGTTGAAGCGTATTTTACCGGGCCGCTCGATAAAGAACTTTCCGCCGGTTTGCTCGCCCTTGGGCCCCAGCTGCACAAATTCGCCTGCCATGGTGCGCACGGACGCAAAATGATCGGCAATCTTTTGCGGGCTTTCAGCCTGCGCCGGGAGAGCACAAAAACCAAAAGAAAAAACTGTTGCAGCGATAAAATTGCGGCGGATGGTTTTTAAAGCAGTCATTTTTTATTCCTGTTCAAAACAGAGCAAGACCCCAGAATCTTGGTGCAATTGCGGCCCACTTACATCGTTGCGCCTTCTTCCGGCACCAAAATTTCGCGTTTTCCGGCATGGTTTGGCGTGCTGATCACGCCCTCTTCTTCCATGCGCTCAATCAGGCTCGCTGCTTTGTTATAGCCAATGCCCAAGCGGCGCTGGATGTATGAGGTTGAAACCTTACGGTCTCGCAGCACCACGCTGACCGCCTGATCATAAGGATCATCAGAATCGCCGTAGTCACCGCCACCCGCCGATGAACCTGCTTCATCGTCATCATCATCGCTGTCATTTTCAGCAGTAACCGCTTCAAGATATTGCGGCACCCCTTGGGCTTTAAGATGTTTCACGACCAATTCTACTTCATTGTCAGCCACAAACGGGCCGTGCACGCGCTGGGTGCGCCCGCCACCTGCCATATACAGCATATCGCCCATGCCTAGGAGCTGCTCAGCACCCTGCTCGCCCAAAATGGTGCGGCTGTCGATTTTTGACGTAACCTGGAATGAAATGCGGGTCGGGAAGTTGGCCTTGATCGTGCCGGTGATCACATCCACCGAAGGGCGCTGCGTCGCCATCACAACGTGAATGCCCGCCGCACGCGCCATTTGCGCCAAGCGTTGCACCGTGCCTTCAATATCCTTACCGGCAACCATCATCAGATCGGCCATCTCGTCGATGATCACGACAATATAAGGCATGGATTTGAGATCAAACTCTTCGGTCTCATAGACCGCTTCGCCGCTGTCGCGGTCATAACCGGTTTGCATGGTGCGGCTGAAGCGCTCGTTTTTGGCCTTCGCCTCATCAACGCGGGCATTATAACCGTCAATATTGCGCACGCCGACTTTCGCCATCAGGCGGTAGCGGTCTTCCATTTCTTTGACCGTCCATTTGAGCGCGACAACCGCCTTTTTCGGGTCGGTCACAACCGGCGTCAGCAAATGCGGGATGCCGTCATAGACAGAAAGCTCCAGCATTTTAGGATCAATCATAATCAGGCGGCATTGCTCTGGTGTGAGCCGATAAAGCAGAGACAGGATCATCGTGTTAATCGCGACCGACTTACCCGAGCCGGTGGTTCCGGCAACCAGCAAATGCGGCATCTTGGCAAGGTCGGCAATGACCGGTTCGCCATTGATGGTTTTGCCGAGCGCCATGCCGAGTTTGGTTTTAGTAGTCTCAAAATCTTTGGAGGCCAGCATTTCGCGCAAGTAAACCGTCTCGCGGCTGTCATTCGGGAGTTCAATGCCAATCGCATTACGGCCCGGCACAACAGCCACACGGCAGGCAATTGCACTCATTGAGCGGGCAATATCATCGGACAAGCCAATTACGCGCGACGACTTGATACCGGGTGCAGGCTCCAACTCATAAAGCGTCACCACCGGGCCAGGCCGCACATGGATAATGTCACCCTTAACACCAAAATCTTCGAGCACGCCTTCAAGAATACGTGCGTTTTCTTCGAGCGATTCTTTTGACAACCGCGAATCGCGCACAATGGATTTTGGCTGCGCCAGCAAATGCAAAGGCGGCAGTTCATAGGCGTCTTGTTTGATGATCGAGCCTTGCGCCTCGCGTTTAATCCGGTTGCCTTCTTTCGGTGTGGCGGCAACGCTATCAACTAAGCGCGTACTGCCCGCGTTTTGCGATGATGCGCGCGCAACCGGCGCATGATCATCCATCAATTCATCGACCAGATGATCCTCGTCAAATGCATCATCAAAATCCTGCATTACGGGAGCGCGCAAAGAAGCGGCAGCGCTGCGCTCCATCTCCGGCTCAACCATGCGCTCGCGTGCAGCCAGACCCGGTTCGCGTTTGGCAGAGTTGAATTTGGCCGTTTTGCGTGTGCCCATCAAATTGGAAATGCGGGCCTTTGCGCTGAGCCAAGTATGCGCTATCGCACCTATAAAGGCACTCCCGTCATTGCCGTCTTCATCGTCATCGTTCTCGTCGTCTGGCATGGTATGTTGTTTACGAGATGCAGGCGCAACATCACGTTTAAGCGGTGCAACGGCCATGCCTTGCGGCGCCATGGCGCGCGACAACAACAGCAATCCCGGCAGTGCCAGCACGATGGCGAGCATCGTTCCGGAAATACCCGATGGATAAGCTCCCAAAATCATTGCGGGAATTTTCATCGCTAAATCACCGGTCAAGCCACCAAGCCCGCTCGGCAGCGGCCACGTGACGGGACGGTTCAGGCAGGCGAGGGCAGCACAGCCAATTAGAATTGTGCCCAGCCAATAAAGCGTGCGCAGACGCGCAGAACCGGTATCCCGCCCCCGCGCCAAAGTCAGCCCAAGCGCTGCCAGCGGCAGCAAGGCAGGTAATGCGCCGATACCAAAAAACTGGGTGAGAATATCAGCAATAATAGCACCAAACGGGCCCATCGCATTCACCACCTCATTGCCGGTGGCGTGGTTGAGGCTGGGGTCGCCAATATTCCATGTGGCAAGCGAAGCGGTGGCAAATAATGCCCCCACAATCATCACCACGCCAGATAGGCGCAGCAATTGGCGGCGGGCAAAATCAAACGCAAAGCCGCGCAACTGGTCAAATGCCAAAGCCGGTGATGTGTTGCTGCGCATAGGGCACTCCTAACCATGGCAATTTCGGCCGGATTCGTGGCCGCATATCGCTTTGGCGTCAGACTAGCCCAGCAAGTGTTAAGAGCCGTTTAACCATGCGGCTTAGCGTTTCAATAAGAAACGCCCGGACAGCATATGCGCTATCCGGGCGTTGCGTGAGGCTGGCGCGCGGGGGGAGGCCCGCACCGGCCCGATTAAAGCTTAGTAGTTGTAAGCGCGCTCGCCATGTGACGAGAGATCAAGACCCTGACGCTCTTCGTCGATTGTCACGCGGAGACCCATCGTCAGATCAATCAGCTTAAACAGGATGAATGATGTGACGCCTGTCCATACGACGCAGAGCGCTACGGCTTTGATCTGCGCCATAATGGCAGTTGAAGCGACATATTCGGCCACCTGAAGCGTGCCCGGCACTGACAAATAGTCAGGAATGCCTGCGCCGCCCAAAGCCGGATTGACGAACACACCCGTGAGTATTGCGCCGATGATGCCACCAACCGCATGGATCCCGAAGACATCCAGCGAGTCGTCATAGCCAAGTGCGTTTTTCAAGGATGTTGAGGCAAAGAAGCACACAACGCCTGCGATAAAGCCAATCGCAATCGCGCCCATCGGGCCAACCCAGCCGCAGGCCGGAGTAACCGCAACCAAACCAGCCACCACACCAGACACGGTGCCGAGGAGTGATGGTTTGCCTTTGATCAGCCATTCTGCAAACAACCACGCCGCACCGGCGGCAGCCGTGGCAACAAAAGTGTTGATCATGGCAAGCGCTGCAACGCCATTGGCTTCCAAGTTGGAGCCGGCGTTAAAGCCGAACCAGCCAACCCAGAGAAGGGCCGCACCAATCATGGTCATTGTCAGTGAATGCGGGGCCATCAAATCTTTGCCATAACCAACGCGTTTGCCAACAACCAGACAACCGACAAGCGCTGCGATGCCGGCATTAATGTGAACGACTGTGCCACCGGCAAAATCAAGCGAACCCCAGGCCCAGATTTTTCCCACATCGGCATTGACGGCTGCAAATTTTGCTTCCGCTGCTGCCATCACAGCGGCGGCGTCAGCCAACCCTGTCACATCGGTTTCTGCCAAACCGGCCGTTACCAAAGCGGCTTTAGCGGTTGCCAGCAGAGCCGGGTCGGTTGCGGCAGCAACAGCGGCTTTGGCAGCAATAATTGCGGCAGACGCATTACCGAAAATATCCGGCCCGCCCCAGTACCAAACCATATGGGCCATTGGATAATATGAAAAGATCGACCACAGGATACAAAATACCAGAAGCGACGAAAACTTCACACGCTCCACCAGCGACCCGATGATAAGAAGCGGCGTGATAACGGCAAATGTCATCTGAAATGCAACGAACACATACTCTGGAATATAAACGCCGTTTGAGAACGTTGCGACTGTTTTGGTATAATCCACGTTAAACAGAAATGCTTTGGACAGGCCACCAATGTAGCTGTTCAAACCCGCGCTGGCATTGCCGGTAAAGGCCAAAGAATAACCGAAAGCTATCCAAGCCAGCATCATAACAGCGCCAACAGCAAAGCACTGCGTCATCACCGACAGCATATTTTTCGTACGTACGAGTCCGCCATAAAACAAAGCGAGGCCCGGAAGCGTCATCAAAAGCACAAGCACCGTCGAAGTCATCATCCAAGCGGTGTTACCATCGCCGGATGTTTCAGCCGCCAATGCGGCAGAAGCGCTGAGTGCGAGCAGACCTGCGGTCATACCGGCGCGCTTCAAGAGAAAAGAGGTCATAGATAAGCTCCGTGTTCAGGAAAAATGGTTGCTAAAAGCGCGGAAAATCCGGGCTGCCTTACAGCGCATCAGAATTGGTTTCACCGGTACGGATCCGCAGTGCGGATTCGACGGGCGAGACGAAGATTTTTCCATCGCCGATTTGGCCGGTTTTGGCGGCAGCTGCGATAGCGTCAATGGTTTTTGCCACATCGGCATCTTCAATGACGATTTCAATTTTGAGTTTCGGCAAAAAGCTGACAGCATATTCCGCGCCGCGGTAAATCTCGGTATGGCCCTTCTGGCGGCCATAGCCCTTAACCTCGGTGACGGTCAGCCCCTGCACACCGAGATTGGTGAGTGCCTCGCGCACATCATCCAACTTGAACGGCTTGATAATAGCCATGACTGTTTTCATAGTCGGTCGCATCCCTTGTTCTGGTGCAGGATTAAATACCCTGCTTAAATATGATTGACGGGAAACCCCACGCCCCTGTTCGAGCGGCAACTTGGGCGAACCAGTGCCATTCGGTTTCAGTTATCCATAATGCATGCCAGAATCTGGATTCAACGGTTTAGGCGGGGAATTTGAACACAATACCGCAAAAGAGCTGTGCAGTTTTTAGGCAGGAGCGATTACCGAAGCGATATGTCAAACCAAAAAACGAGTAAATGCACAATATTTGTGCACGCTGCTTGATCTAACGGCGCTCGCGCATCAGACCTTCTTGCGCCACAGATGCCACAAGCCTGCCATCGCTCGCGAAAATCTGGCCGCGCGTCAGCCCGCGCGCGCCGCCCGTCCATGGGCTGTCCTGATCGTAGAGATGCCACCCGGATAAATCGAC
>JANMFT010000446.1:0-12012 GCA_031374255.1 Limoniibacter sp.
CACGATGGTGGTCGAACCGTTTTCCGGAAGCGCTGAAAAATAACCTTTGACAACATAGGTTTTGGAGGGGTCAGCATCAGCGACAATCGCCAAACCATTGGTTGGCGCTATGGCAGCCAAGCGGCGCGACAATGGCGTCACAGCGGCAACCGTGGAGCCGATAATCGGCGCAATATAAAGGCGCGCACTGGCCTTGGCGGCTTCAGCGGATGTTGAAGGCTTGACAGCTGACGCGGTTGATTGTGCGGCATCTTGCGGCGTAACACCGAGCGTTGCATCCGTGCTGTTACAACCCGAAAGGGCCAACAAACCAAGCAACGCGAAACCTAAAAATCCAGCCTGCTTTTTCATTACGCGGCCTCCCAACTGCACAGAATTGCTAAACACCATGAATTTAGCGCGTGATCAAGCTTGGCGCATGGCGGCTGAGCGAACGATTGCCGTCTTCAGTTGTCAAATAGGTTTGGCCAAGCGTCATCGCCGTGCCGGTTTCACTGTCTGCAATAATCATGTGCGCAAACAAAACCATATTCGGCATGATGATTTCAGGATTCTTGGCATAAAACATTTGGCGTTCCATCCAAGACGGCGAGAAACGCGCGCCGAGCGAATAACCGCACGCATTGAGCCGATGGCGTGATAAATCTAGCGCATCCAGCGCGCGGGCATGGGCGTCATACACATCACCAAAGGCTTTGCCGGGAATGATCTCAGCTTCCACCGCGGCAAGCGCAACAGAAGCTGCATCAAACAATTCCTGATGGCGCTTGGTGGGTTTGCCAATCACAATCGTCCGCATCATCGCAACGTGATAATGGTGGTAAACGCCCGCCCATTCGAGCGTCAGCTGATCGTTTTTAGCCAGCTTGCGGCGACCGGCTTTATAACGGCAAAGCAGCGCGTCTTCGCCGGAACCGATGATAAATTCATTGGCCGGGTAATCGCCGCCGCCTTTGAAGACTGCGCCTTGCATCGCCGCCAAAATATCACCCTCATCGGCCTTGTGTTTGGTAATTGCCAATGCCGCATCCAGTGCGTCATCGGCGAGTTCACCGGCGCGAATAGTCTTCTCAATTTCAGCCGGGCTTTTCACCACACGCAAACCATCCACCAGACCGGAAATGTCGCGCGCATCGCAAAATGTCGCGAGTTGTTCATCCAGCAACCGGCCATTAGCAGCCGTCAAACCGTGCGTGCCATATTCAACGCCAATTTTGCATCCGAGCAAGCCGAGATCAGCCATTAAATTACGCAAATCCTTGGCTGGTGTTGCCTCCGCGCGGTCGGCCCAAACCACAATATTCTCCAGCGTCGAAGTATGCCGCGCTTGACGCAAATCAGCCGACCGCGTCATCAGCGTCATTTCACCATTGGCCGTGACAATCAGCGATTGAAAAAAGCAATAGCCGAATGTGTCAAATCCAGTCAGCCAATACATGCTTTCCTGCGCAAACAGCAAAACCGCATCCAGCTTTTGCGCTGCCATTTCAGCAAGCAACCGCTCGCGGCGGGCATCAAATTCAGTGCGTTCAAAATGTAAGGCCATATTTCACTCCAAACAAATGGCAGACATTTGCCGCCCGTAATCTGCTTCTTGCCTATGTGTGGTGCGGCGATAAGAAAAGAAACGGTCATTGTGCGCATATGTGCAAAGACCCGTATCAAAACGCGATACACCGGCGCGTTCAAGCCGCATCATTATATAGCCCGGCAAATCAAACTGGCGTTTATCAGCAGCTTGTCCTTCAACAAAAAATCCTGCGCTTTTAGCGTCACGCACCAGAAGTTTGGTTTCAAAATCCGCACCAACTTCATAATTTGGCTGTCTAATGGTTGGGCCAAGAACTGCAATTATATTGCCGCGTTTTGACCCTAATGTTTCCATAGCAGCAACTGTGTTTTCGATCACGCCGCCAACTGCACCTTGCCATCCGGCATGCGCAGCGCCAATCACGCCCGCACTCATATCTGCAAACAAAAGCGGCCCGCAATCAGCAGTCACCACGCCAATCGCAAGGCCTAGCGTGGCCGTAACAATTGCGTCCGCACGCGGACGTTCCCCGGAAAACAGGTCTTCGACAACAACGACTTCCGCCGAGTGAATTTGATAGGGCGACAGCAAATATGTGGGCGCAACACCCATTTGCTCGGCAATTCTCCTGCGGTTTATCGCAACCAATTCAGGCGAATCATTCGAGCCCGGCCCGGCATTGAGCGACCCATAAACACCCGATGAAACGCCGCCCACGCGCGTGAAAAACCCATGCCGTAAGCCAGCAATGTTCAACTCTTCGGCGGCCACAGGCAATATCGCCAGATGTTCAACCATGAACCGCACCTACCCAAACAAGACAGTCAAGCATAGACATTTTAAAACGGCGACGGCAAGTGTTGCCCAAAACACAGCATCTTAAAGAGATCGCCCATGGCTTCGGGGTGGGCAAGTCGTTCCACTGCGGCTTGAATTTTTGCCTGAAATTCAAGAGATTTATTTGCTCCAAGCGCACCTGCCCGTTGCAACAGGCCAAGCTCAAGCAGAAACTCACCTTGCGTTTTCAATGCTGTTTTACATCCTGATGAACCTGCGGCATGCCGCAAAACATCAAAATCGACATGGCTGGTGAGATCAACTTCGCCCGGCGTTTCCAAAACCGGTGCAAAATCATGCGCGCGCATCGCCTGTAGCGTGTCACCAAACCCGCTGCGCAAATGACCGTAATCGATAAGCAAAGCCAAACCGTTTTGGGATTTTACGCGCTGCGCCAATTCTTCAACCACGGCTGAGCGCGCTGGTGCAATCTCAAAAATCGTATTGTCGTCAGCAGTTTTGGCACCGTCTGGCAACTCATTAGGTGCCAGTGTCGAAGCGCCCAAAACAAACACCAACTTGCCGTCTTGAACTGCCACCATCCGCTCGCGCCATTGCCCGCCGGATTTTATATATTGGCGTATTGGCAATGCATCCAAAAACTCATTCCCAATCACCAGCAGCGGATTGTGGTCAGGTATGCTTACCATGCTGTCATGGAAAACAGGTGTCTTGTAAGCACCAATTGTTTTGGCTTGAAGCTCGCGCAAACGCGGGCTGGTTTCCACCAAAGCAACTTCCATCAATTCAAAATGTTTGGGCCGCAATTGCTTCAGCGTGCGCAAAATATCCGCCATCAGCGTGCCCCGACCCGGCCCTAATTCCACAAGCGTTACAGGTCGTTCAGCCTCAATCCGGTCAAGGCTAAGTGCCAAAAACACACCAACAATTTCACCAAACAATTGGCTCACTTCCGGCGCAGTAATGAAATCACCTTTTGCGCCGAAGGCCTCCTGCCGCATATAATAGCCATGTTCGGGGTCGCCCAAACACAGCGCCATATACATCGCGACGCTGATTGGGCCATCAGCCTCAATGAGCCTATGGATTTTTGTTTCGAGTGCATTCATCTGCGTTTGAGAAACATTGCCCACAGACCGGACAGCACCATTGGCAACGATAGGATCATACCCATCGTGACCCAATCAGCCAGCAAATAGCCCAATTGCGCATCCGGCACGCGGAAAAACTCAACGATAATCCGCGCAATGCCATAGCCTGCCGTGAATGCACCGGTGATAAAGCCAGGCGATTTGAGTTTGCGTCCAACAAACACAAACAGGCAAAGCACCGCAAACAAGACTGCGCCTTCCAAAAACGCCTCATAAAGCTGGCTTGGGTGGCGCGGTATGCCGCCACCGTTTGGAAACATCACCGCCCATGGCACATCGCTCGCACGTCCCCATAATTCATCATTGATGAAGTTGGTCACCCGCACCAAACCAAGCCCGATTGGCACACCGGCAGTCACCACATCAAGCAGGCCCCAAACCGGAAGCCCACGCTTTTTGGCAAACACAAACATCGCAAGCGCAGACCCGAGAAACCCGCCATGGAAAGACATCCCACCCTTCGAGATTTCGAACGCACGCAGCGGATTGGCAAAAACCGCAGCGAAATCATAAAATAAAATATAGCCGATCCGCCCGCCCAAAACGACGCCAAGAGTGATCCACACCACAAAGTCATCAAGATCAGCCACGGTAATGCGCGGATTGTTTTCCGGCCACAAAGCGGGTTTGGACACTAATTTTCGCGCCCACCACCATGCAAACAATATTCCGACCACATAGCCAATACCATACCAATGTACGCTCAACGGCCCGATGGAAATCGCTATCGGGTCGATTGCAGGAAAGGCAAGCGCAGTCAGATACATCTTATGAGCCCTGTTAAAGCGCTGGCTTAAGGTTGAAACAGCCAAACCGTCAAGCGCATCTCATATGCCACATCGCAAACATCTTGAACCAAACGCACTGCCCTATTACATCATCTCCAACACGAGGAGAGTTTCAATGAGCCAAGGTCCCAACCGCATGTTTGATGAATTCGCCAAACTCATGACCGATGCTGCTGGCGCTGCCCAAGGCTTGAGGCGCGAAGGCGAAGAGTTTTTCCGAGCGCAGGCTGATCGCGTGATGGCCAATATGGATGTCGTCAAACGCGAGGAATTTGAAGTTGTGCGCGATATGGCAATTAAAGCGCTTGATGAAAACGAAGCATTGAAAGTCCGGATTGCCGCACTTGAGGGTGACGCACCCAAAACAACACGCTCTAAAAAGGCCTAAGCAGGCATTTCGCATAAATTTCATACACAGACCTGCAATTTATTTTTTGGGCATAAAAACCCTTATTCTTGAATCGCTTAGCGGGCGGTGTGCTCAAACTGATTCAACACCTATCCACACCCTTGGCGTTTGGGGCCAACTTGTCCACTTCCCCGCGACTCCGCGATGGTTATGCTGACCGAAGTGATTGATTCGCCGTAATGATTTTAAACGCGGCACTTCGGAGACCAAACCTGTGCCCTTGAAATTGGCGACCCTGGAATTTGCGCGTGACAGCCACCCTGTCGATATTATTGAGCGCTATGCCAATGATAATAACTGGTCGTTTGAGCGGCCTGTGATTGATGAGATCTCGTTATCAGTCGCCGGTAAGCTTGCCGACTATCAATTGTCGTTCTCTTGGATGGATGATCTTGAGGTGCTGCATTTGGCCTGCGTGTTTGATTTGACAGTTCCTGAACTGCGCGTCGCTGAAGTTTACCGTCTTCTCTCACGCATCAACGAACAAATGTTGTTTGGCCATTTTGATTTTTGGGAAACCGAGGGCGCAATTATGTATCGCCAGACCTTGCTGCTCGCAGGCGGTGTTGAGCCTACCCACGAACAGGTCGAAATGCTGCTCTCATCCGCGCTTGAATCCTGCGAAAATTATTTCACTGCGTTTCAGTATGTGATCTGGTCTGGTGCTAACGCCGCCCGCGCACTTGATAGTGTGATGTTCGAGACCCAAGGCAACGCTTAATTCAAACAATGACCAAACAGGCGCATGAAACCATTGCTTTTGCTGACTTTGAAAAGGTCGACATTCGTGTTGGAACCATTGTCGAGGCTGCACCGTTTCCTGAAGCACGCAAACCAGCTTTCAAGCTGATGATCGATTTTGGCGCAGAGATCGGCGTCAAAAAATCATCGGCACAAATCACCAAGCACTACACTGTTGAAACATTAGTCGGGCGTCAGGTGCTGGCTGTCGTCAATTTCCCGCCGCGCCAGATCGGCCCTATCAAATCCGAAGTTTTGACTTTGGGCATGCCTGATGAAACTGGTGAAGTTGTTTTAATTGAACCCAATTTAGTTGTTCCGAATGGTGGCAAGCTGTTTTAAAACGGCGCTGTAAATTGAGGGGTTGAACATGGCTGGTGGACTGTTAGCGCTGCTTGATGATATTGCCGCAATTGCTAAAGTTGCGGCCTCTTCGCTGGATGATATTGCAACAACTGCCGCCAAAGCAGGCACCAAAGCTGCCGGTATTGTGATCGACGATACCGCTGTCACACCGAATTATGTTGTCGGGTTTGCTGCTGACCGCGAGTTGCCAATCATCTGGAAAATTGCGCTTGGTTCCCTCAAAAACAAATTGCTGTTTTTGTTGCCCGGCGCGTTATTATTGTCTGCTGTTGCGCCTTGGGCGATCACGCCGCTGCTTGTGGTTGGAGGCATCTATCTTTGCTTTGAGGGCTTTGAAAAAGTCTATCATTTGATTGTGCCGCATGATGTGCACGAAACAGCCGAAGAAACTTTGCTCACTCAAACGCCGCAAGAAATCGAAGATGAAAAAGTATCCGGCGCTATCCGCACCGATTTCATTTTGTCCGCAGAAATTATGGCCATTACTTTGGCATCGATTGTGTCGCCGTCTTTTACCATGAAAGCCGTTATCCTCGGCGTTGTCGGCATCGGCATTACCGCGATGGTCTATGGAGCGGTCGCTTTGATCGTGAAGGCCGATGACTTTGGCATGCTGCTCGTTAAACGCGGCGGAGTGATCGCAGCTGTCGGGCGCGGCATTGTTACTGGCATGCCAAAAGTGCTGGGGTTCTTGAGCATTGTCGGTACAGCAGCCATGCTTTGGGTTGGCGGCGGCATAATCATCCACGGTATGGCCGAGTTTAATTACGCTGGCATTGAACACTGGATTGAAGATATCAGCGCCTCCGTCGCATTATCAATCCCATACGCCACCGGCTTTATCACGTGGCTCACTGGCGCGGCTTTATCCGGTGTGTTCGGGTTGGTTGTTGGCGCAGCGACCTTGCCGTTCGTGAGTTATATCTTCAAACCTGTGATGGGAATGTTTGGCAGAAAAGCTGCACATTAAATTACTGCGGCAAAATCACAGTGGCCCTTAATCCGCCAAGCGGACTTTCGCTCAGCTGAATATCACCGCCATGGCCGCGCGCCAGATCACGGGCAATGGCAAGGCCAAGGCCTGTGCCGCTCTCATTGAGATTACGGGCCTCATCGAGCCGGTAAAATGGCCGGAACACGTCTTCACGCTTATCAACAGGTATGCCCGCGCCGTTATCGTCAATCACAAAAATCAGTGCACGAGGCGCAGCGCGCAGTGTAACAACCACTTTGTCTGCATGCCTCAAGGCGTTGGAGATCAGATTTGACATCAATCTTGAAAACCCGTTTGGCTTTACCACCGCTTCGCTAAGTCCCCCGAGTTTGACCTCAACATGTTTGCCGCGAAGCTGGGCTTCGCTCTCAAACCGGTTGAAAAATTCAGCAAGATTAAACCGCGACGCGTCTTCGGCGACATCGCCTTTGGCAAACGCCATATAACCTTCCAGCATTGATTGCATCTCGTCGACATCTTTGCGCAGCGCGGCGCGGTCATCTTCGCTGGCGGCAAACTCAAGCTGCAATCTGAACCGCGTTAAAATCGTTCGCAGATCATGGCTGACGCCAGTCAACATTGCAGTGCGCTGGTCAATTTGCCGCTCAATGCGCTCACGCATCCGCAGAAACGCCGTGCCGGCCCGCCGCACTTCCTCGGCCCCGCGCGGCCGAAAATCTTCAGGTGGCTTCTGCCCGCGCCCGAAGGCTTCAGAAGCACGGGCCAGAGCCTGAATCGGGCGGATTTGGTTACGCAGCAGAATTACAGCAATCGCCAGCAGCACCAGAGACGTGCCAACCATCCAAGACAGAAATATCAGTGAGTTCGAGGCGTAAGCCTGATTGCGCTTGGCAAATACGCGCAGGACTTGGGATTCGAGCTGAATGCGAATTTCAACAATATCGCTGTTACCAACCGTATCAATCCAAAACGGGCGTGAGATTTGGCGGGCGATCTCTTCGCTTAAGACTTGATCCAGCACTGAAAAGAACGGTTTGCGCGTCGCTGGCGGCAATGGTGCCGGAGGCAACAGGTCGATTTTCAGCGACAGCCGGTCTTGCGCGACCCGGATAATTTCAGCGGCACCTTCGGGTGTTGGATAGGTCTCAACCATATCAATAACGGCAGAAATATCGCGCACCACTGCCGTGGAAAGCCGCTGGGTTACCGTCTGCCAGTGTCGCTCCATAAACACAAAGGCGATCAATGATTGCAGCAAAATCATAGGCACAATCACGATGAGCAAAGCCCGCGCGTAAAGCCCTTTAGGCATACGCCGGTAGATAAATGTGGGAATGGCTTCGAACGGCCAAACAAGCCTCTTGCCAAAGATTTTCAATGGCCGGCTGAGCGCAGCAAGTTTTTGGCCAATGCTTTTCACATTAAGCCATTCCAAGCCTTGCCGCTGACCGGTGTCCACACTCATTGCCTACCTTTAGCGCATGACGCGCAAAAGGGGAAACACGGGCTATTGCGTAATTTTCAATCAGCCATCAGCCGGTATCCAATGCCCCGTACTGTTTGCAAAAACACAGGGTTGGCTGGATCAAGCTCGATTTTACGGCGTAGCCGGTTAATTTGCACATCAATCGTCCGCTCGGAGATCTCTGAGCCATCGGCAGCCAATTCGTGGCGTGCAATCGTTTCACGCGGCTTCAAAGCAAATGATGAAAGCATGTCCAATTCGCGTTCAGTCAACCGTACTAATTTTTGATCCAGTTTCAGTTCACGGCGCGATAGATGGAACGAAAAGCCGCCAAAACTGACAGTCTCTGCAACAATGGGGGTCGTGTCTTTGCTGCGTTTCAAAATGTTGTTGATGCGTAAATTAAGTTCACGGGGATCAAACGGCTTTGATAAATAATCATCTGCCCCCGCACTCAGGCCATCAATCCGGTTGTCTGTTTCAGAGAGGGCAGTGAGCATCAAAATTGGCAAGTCACGGGTTTCGCGCAATGATTTGGTGAGGCTCACGCCACTTTCGCCCGGCATCATCACGTCGACTATCAGCAGATCAAAATCCATACCGTCTAACAGGCGGCGCGCTTCGGCGGCATCGCCAGCAACAGAAACCCGAAACCCGCTTTCACCAAGATAACGTTTCAAAAGTTCCCGGATACGCCTGTCATCATCAACCACCAGCAGATGCGCAGCGTAGTCGTGCGGCAAATCTTTGGGCAAGTCCTTGGGCATATCTTTAAAAACAGCGTCATTCAACATTGCGTCACTCCTGTTTCAGCTGTTGCAGCGCATCAAACTGCGCGCGCTTTTCAACGTCAATCATTTCGCGGAGAAATTGGCGTACAGTTGCAGCACCGCTTCGCTCCAGCTTTGAAATTGCATCAGCAATACGGCGTGATTGCGGTGTTGAAAGTTCTAAGGCTAAATCAAGGCCAGCATCGGTGAGATGCAACTGACGCTGGCGGCGGTCTTCGCGGCCGGCTCTTTGTTCAATATGACCACGATCTATCAATTCTTTCAGCACCCGTGCTAAACTTTGCTTTGTTATACCGAGAATCGAAAGAAGTTCTGCCACCGTCAGACCAGGGTTACGCCCGACAAAATGCAGCACACGGTGATGGGCCCGGCCAAAGCCATCTTTTTCAAGCATTGCATCTGGATCGCCGGTGAAATCGCGGTAGGCAAAAAACATCAGCTCGATCAGATCAATATGGTCGGGCTTAAAAGCATCTGACATCGGGAGTTCCGGCGTTTTAATATGAGGACATTTATGGCGTGTCAGTTTCGACGGGTAAAGCCCTCAAATGGCGTCAAATAAATAGGACAGCACTATTGACATATATTCTGATTGTGGCGATGATATTGCCAGTTTGAAGTATCAAGCGTAATTTTATTTCCTAAACAATTTATGTTTAGCAGCATTCGGGCGATTTACCCGTGCTAAACTCTGAAAATGAAATCCGGCGGAGGAACTATCATGGGCGTATCTTTTGATCAGATGGAAGGTGATATCTGGTTTGACGGCAAAATTGTGCCGTGGGCCGATGCTAAAATTCACGTCCTGTCGCACGGCCTGCATTATGCCAGCGCCGTATTTGAAGGCGAGCGTGCTTATGGCGGTGAAGTTTTCAAACTGACCGAACATACTGAGCGCCTGCATATGTCGGCCAATATTCTCGGCTTCAACATTCCATGGTCAACAGCTGAAATTGATGCTGCCACCAATGATCTGCTGAAGCGCCAAGGTTTCTTGGATGCATATGTCCGCCCGATTGCGTGGCGCGGCTCTGAGATGATGGGCATTGCCGCGCAGAAAAACACCATTCATTTGGCTATCGCAATCTGGCAATGGCCAAGCTATTTTGATCCGGCGCAGAAGCTCAAAGGCATCCGGCTCGATATTGCCGAATATTGCCGCCCTGATCCGCGCACGGCACCGTCGCGCGCCAAAGCCGCTGGCCTGTATATGATTTGCACAATCTCAAAACATGCCGCCGAGCAAAAGGGCTATGCAGACGCGTTGATGCTGGATTGGAAAGGCCGTGTAGCCGAGGCAACTGGCGCCAATGTCTTCTTCGTTAAAGACGGCAAAATCCATACACCGGTTGCCGATTGTTTCTTGAACGGCATTACACGGATGACGGTGATTGACCTTGCCCGCAAGCGCGGTATCGAAGTTGTTGAGCGCGATATTATGCCGGAAGAATTGGAAGGCATGGAGCAATGTTTCCTGACCGGAACCGCTGCCGAAGTGACGCCGGTTTCTGAAATCGGGCCCTATCGATTCGAAGTTGGTGCCATCGCTAAGATGATGATGGACGACTATTCCCGCGCTGTGATGCCAGCAACCGCCATCGCAGCGGAATAGTTTTCTTACGTTTTTCCAGCGTTTTTATCAGGTTTTGGCAGTCAAGCACCTCAATGGCCAGCGCTCGTGCTTGACTTGTCACACTTTGGTGCAATTGTCCGGCAGTGTGCCCCGCGAGAGGGCCCCCAGGAGGAATTGAATTATGGAAGCACTTATTCCACTTATTTTGCAGGCAATTTCCGGCGCGGTTGGCGGCGGCATTGTTGGCAATCTTGTTAAAACAGCCGGAATGGCACTTCTGCCGAAATTGCTCGCCGGTGTGGTTGGCGGTGTCGGCGGTGGCGCACTTCTCGGCCCGCTCGTTGCAGGCGCACTCGGCGGTGACGCCGCAGGCGGTATGGACATGGGCAACATCCTCGGCAGCCTGGTTTCAGGCGCAGCTGGCGGTGGCGTTCTTACCGGCCTTGCAGGCACCGTAATGGGCATGATGAAAAAATAATCTGGCACAAACGCCGGTTATTTGCGAAAGGCGGCCCTTCGGTCGCCTTTTTCTTTGGAGTGATTTTTATGGGTCAAATATCAGGCGTGATTGTGCCTGTGACTTTGTTTCAGCAAAACTGCGCGATACTATTTGATGCTGAGACCAAAGAGGGCATAGTTGTGGATCCCGGCGGTGATGTGCCGGATATCTTGGCGGCCATCGAAAAATCTGGCGTAAAAGTCACTGCGATTTGGCTCACTCATGGCCATCTCGACCACGCTGGCGGCGCCATGCAACTTAAAGCCACGCTTAAAGAACAAGGCCAGCCAGTAGACATTGTCGGCCCGCACAAAGACGAAGCACCATTGCTGGCCAACATTGAGGCTTCGGCTGAACGGTTCGGTGTGGCGGGCACTATGTTCAACTGCACACCCGACCGCTACCTTGAAGAGGGCGAGCGCGTCAGTTTCGGCACACATGTTTTCGACGTGCTGCACTGCCCTGGCCATGCACCGGGCCATGTGGTTTACATCAATAAAGCAGCCAGCTTCGCCCATCTTGGCGACGTGCTATTTAATGGTTCTATCGGACGAACGGATTTGCCGGGCGGCAACCATGCGCAATTGATTGCGTCCATCAAAAACAAAATACTGCAATTAGGCGATGACGTGAGCTTCATCTGCGGCCATGGCCCCGGCAGCACCATCGGCAATGAGCGCCGCAATAATCCGTATTTAAGGTGATCATATCCGAGCCGGACAGCTTTTAGCCGCCCGGCGATTTTAAATTCATACCTGATGGTCGAACCAATCAGCTTCCATCACTTTAACCCACGCGGCAATGAAGTCCGTCACAAACTTTTCGCGATTATCGTCTTGCGCATAAACTTCGGCATAGCTGCGCAAAATCGAGTTAGACCCGAGCACCAGATCAACGCGGGTTGCTGTCCATTTAGTTGTGCCGGTTGCACGCTCGACGATCGCA